>CAZLIB010000043.1:0-8332 GCA_964559465.1 uncultured Lachnospiraceae bacterium | reverse complement strand
ACTACGCATTCGTAGGCAGAAAGCTCAAGAAAAGAGACTTCCGTTCTCTTTGGATTGCTCGTATCAATGCACAGGCAAAGGTTAACGGCATGAACTACTCAACATTTATGCACGGCCTTAAAAAAGCTGGTATTGACCTTAACAGAAAGATGCTTGCAGAGCTTGCAGTTAACGATAAGGCAGCATTTGCAGCACTTGTAGAGCAGGCAAAGGCAGCTCTTTAATTAAAAGCTAAAAAACCCGGTCTGCCGGGTTTTTTGTCATATTTAACGATACGGTGATTTACTCAAAAACGAGCTTTACCGTACCGTTAGGCAAGAGATAATAATGCGAGCTCGTATTGTTCTCTCTTGCCGAGATGCTTTTGTGAGTGTTGAAAAGTTATAGAAAATTCATTAATTTTTCAATTTTCATAAACATTTAGTTTGGTGGAAAGGAGTATAATCGAAGCTATGGAGTGGCAATATATATCGTCAAAATCAAACTCTCTTGTCGTAAAGCTTTCAAAGCTCAAGGATAAAAAATACAGAAAAGCAGATGGGCTTTTCCGCTTTGACGGCGCAAAGCTTTTTGAAGAAGCGGTTAAGAATTCTGCGCCTGTAGAATACGTGCTTCTCAAGGAGAACGCAAGCGAAAAATATAAGGGAACAGTTGAAGAAAGCGGAGTGAGATGCGGTACTTACGTTCTTGCTGATGACGTTTTTTCAAAGCTCACCGACGAGCTTGCTCCCGAGGGAATAATAGCGGTCTGTGCTGACCTTCAAAATATCAAAAAAGTAACCGATTATACGGCTCTTGCCGAAGAGGTAAAGGGAAAAACGATCCTGATGCTTGAAAGCGTGCGCGACGCGGGTAATATGGGAACGATAATAAGAAGCGCCAAGGCTTTTGGTATAGACGTGCTTATCATCAGCTCCGATTGTGCCGACGTTTATAATTCCAAAACCGTTCGCGGTGCTATGGGGGCACTCTTTACACAAAATATTATCATTGTTGACGATATATCTGCGGCAGTGTGCGCACTCAAAAGTTGCGGCTCGCGCGTGTTTGCGGCGGCACTGAAAAGAGATGCAAGAAGGCTTGGTTCAATCGAGCTTAAGCGCGGCGATGTAATTCTCGTCGGAAATGAAGGACACGGCTTGTCAAAGGACGCCATAGATGCGTGTGACGAGTGCCTTTATATTCCTATGGAGGAGGGAAGTGAATCTCTCAACGCAAGTATTGCGGCATCTGTTTGTATGTGGGAGCTTTATAAAACTAAGTAATTTACGGGTGATAAAATGGAATTCAGCTTGTTTAAAAAATCTGATCAGATATATTGGATCTGGCTCGCTCTTAAACTGAATAATCAAAACACGGTATTCCAGCATCTGCTTGATCTTTTTGATAACTCACCGTATGAAATTTATAAGGCGAATGAGGACGAGCTAAAGGTAGCCACTCATCTTTCCGAATTTCAAAAAAGAGTGCTTCTTGATAAGAATCTTGATGAGGCGATCTCCATTTTCAATTACTGTAAGTGGAATAAAGTGGGAATACTTACCTACGGCGACTCCATTTATCCCGAGTCGCTCAAGGAGATGAAAAATCCTCCAATTCTGCTTTATTATATGGGAAATCTTCCCAATCTTAACAACAAGATCTGCGTTTCCGTTGTGGGAACTCGCAAGATGACGGAATACGGAATGCGCTCATGCTATAAAATAGCTTATGAGCTTGCATCTGCAGGCGCGGTAGTTGTCAGCGGAATGGCGCTTGGCATCGATAGCGTTGCGCACGCAGGCGCAATAGGTAGCAGAGGAACTACGATAGCAGTTCTAGGCTGCGGAATTGATGTCATATATCCCAAACAGCATAGAAAGTTAAGAAAGCATATATGTCAGCACGGTGCGGTGATAACGGCTTACCACCCATCAACGCCTGCTTATAAAAATAATTTTCCCGAAAGAAACGCGATAATAAGTGCGTTAAGCGAGGGAACGCTCATAGTTGAAGCACCGCTTCGCAGCGGAGCGCTGATCACGGCGGACTGCGCGGCAGAGCAGTCAAGAACTGTTTACGCACTGCCGGGCAGTATTGAGGAGCCGATGAGCGAAGGACCGAATCATCTTATCAAAAACGGCGCGGTCGCAATTACCTGCGCCCGTGATATTCTTGAATATTATTTTGAAAACAGATCACACCTCGTTGATCCCGTTCGACTTCGTCAAGGCGAGCTTAGCTCTTATTTTGATCAGGATATCCTCGGTGAATTGGGTATTTCCGTGACTTGTCACGGCAAGGGGCCGCAGTCCTCGCCTGCAGCTTTGCTTAAAAAGCTTAACGATGAACTTAATAATAACAAAGAGCAGAACAGCGATTATTATTCAGTTCCTAAGATTAAAAAGATAAGCGAATGCAAAGATGATATTGAATCGGTAGTCAAGGAAGCAGAGAGGCTCGCACCTGAAAAAATCGAGCCCACGCCCGTATCCGATAGCGTGCTTGCAACTCTTACTGATGAACAAAGAAGAATATTTAACGATCTGCCTTGCGATAAGCCCGTGTCAGTCGACATTCTTGCAAAGGGTGGGTATAGCATAGGAACGCTGATGGCAAGCTTGACCATTCTTGAGATCAAGGGCCTTATAAGCTCACTTCCGGGCGGACTTTATATAAGAAAATGATCAATTACTCACTATTACGAAAGGAATAAATATGGCAAATCTTGTTATCGTGGAATCACCAACAAAGGTTGGACCTATAAAAAAATATCTCGGTTCAAATTATAAGGTAATGGCATCAAAGGGTCACCTTCGCGACCTTCCCAAAAGCACACTCGGCGTTGATATCGAAAATGGATTTGACGCTCACTATATAAATATCAGAGGTAAGGGTGACCTTATCAAGGAGATCAAAAAAGAAGCAAAAAGTGCAAAAAAGGTATTTCTTGCGACCGACCCTGACCGCGAGGGAGAGGCGATCGCATGGCACCTTGCAAACGTTCTTGATATTCCGCTTGAAAAGACCTTGCGCGTTGGCTTTAATGAGATAACTCCAAGCGTGGTAAAGGCGTCTATCAAGGAACCCAGAAATATTGATATGAACCTTGTCAATTCACAGCAGACGAGAAGGATTCTTGATAGAATAGTTGGCTATAAAATAAGTCCACTTCTTTGGAAAACGGTGAAAAGCGGACTTTCAGCAGGACGAGTTCAATCGGTTGCTACAAGAATTATCGTTGACCGAGAGAACGAGATAAGTACATTCAACCCCGTTGAATATTGGACTATCGAAGCAGACCTCTGCAATACTGAGGGAAAGAGCTTTTCCGTTCGTTTCCTTGGTGATGAAAACGGTAAGATCAAGCTTTCAAACGAAGCGGACGCAAAGAAGATACTCAATGCGATTGATGGCGGCGAATTTATCGTCAGATCCATAAAAAAATCAGAAAAGCAAAAGATACCGGCTCCTCCGTTCACAACGTCTACACTTCAGCAGGAGGCATCCTATAAGCTTGGCTTCCAATCTGCTCGTACTATGAGAGTTGCGCAGGAGATTTATGAGGGTATTAATCTCGGCTCCGAGCTTGGCGGAGTTCAGGGTCTCATCACCTATATGAGAACTGACTCGCTCCGTATTTCAGATGAGGCTCAGGTAGGCGCAAAAGAATTTATCGTTGAAAAATACGGTGAAGAATACGCACCTAAGACACCCAGAAAATTCAAGGCAAATAAGGGTTCACAGGATGCTCACGAGGCGATTAGGCCCTCAAAGGTAGATCTTACACCTGCACTTGTTAAAAAAGCACTCACATCCGATCAGTATAAGCTCTATAAGCTTATCTGGGAGAGATTTGTTGCGTCACAGATGCAATCTGCAAAGCTTAATACTATAACTGCAGATTTTGAAAATAACGGATATATCTTCCGTGCAAGCGGTTACAGTGTTGCATTCCAGGGCTATATGGCAGTTTATGAAGCAACGGAAGAAATAAAGGTTCCTACTGATGATGTGACACTTGTTAAGGATATAAGAATTCCCGAGCTTAAAAAGGGAGAAGCACTTTCGCTTCAAAGAGTCGTTCCCGAGCAGCATTTTACCGAAGCTCCACCAAGATATACTGAGGCATCTCTTATCAAATTTCTTGAAGAAAAGGGAATTGGCAGACCGAGTACCTATACTCCAATAATAACGACCATCCTTGCAAGGAATTACGTTCGTCGTGAAGGCAAGGCGCTCGTTCCCACACAGCTTGGCATTCTTACAACAAAGATAATGGAAGAAAATTTCCATGACGTAGTCGACTATAAATTCACCGCAAATATGGAAACCGCGCTTGATAAAATTGAGGCAGGCTCACTTGAATATCAGGACGTGCTTTCAGATTTCTGGAAGGGCTTTAAGGTTGAGCTTGCAAGAGCAGAGCAAAAGATCGGTTCTGAGGAAATAAAGATTCCCGTTGAAGAGACCGACATTATCTGCGATAAATGCGGCGCGAAGATGGTTGTAAGAGTGGGTAAATTCGGCAAGTTTGCCGCATGTCCTAACTTTCCCAAGTGCAGGAATACCAAGCCCTTGGCTCCTACTGCCGAAAAAGAGGTTGAAGTGGAAAAGAAAGAGCCTAAAAAGGAAACGATTGCAGATTTCAAATGTGAAAAATGCGGTTCCGATATGGTTCTTCGTACAAGCAGATACGGCACGTTCTACGCTTGCTCCAAATACCCTGCTTGTAAGTTTATAAAAACAAAGACACGTGAGCTTGACGTTCCTTGTCCCGCCTGCGGTGGCAAGGTAATAACCAAATATGGCAAGACAAAGACCGTGTTCTATAGCTGCGAGAACTATCCTAAGTGCGATTTTTCAAGCTGGGATATGCCCACTGCAGAGCTTTGCCCCGACTGTGGCAAAATGCTTTTTAAAAAGAAGGGAAAAAATCTTCTTGTTTGCGCCGATAAGGCTTGCGGATATAAGAGGGAATGCGAGCCTCTTAAGGAGCAGGACGAATAATGAACGAAAAGAATTTTGTTAACGTATACGGTGCAGGGCTTGCCGGCTGCGAGGCGGCTTGGCAGATAGCCGAGCGCGGTGTTAGAGTAAAGCTTTATGAAATGAAGCCGAAAAAATACACTCCTGCGCATCACTCAGAGGGCTTTGCAGAGCTCGTTTGTTCAAACTCACTCAGAAGTGATAGCGTAATAAACGCAGTAGGACTTCTCAAGGAGGAGATGCGACGCCTCGGCTCGCTTATAATGATGGCGGCAGAGAAAACAAAGGTTCCCGCGGGCTCGGCGCTTGCTGTGGACAGGGAGCTTTTCTCGGCATTCATCACTGAAAAAATAAAAAATCATCCGCTTATCGAGGTAATTGAGGAAGAGGTCGAGGGTGTTAACGGTGACGAGATAACCGTTATCGCAACCGGTCCCCTCACAAGCGATAAGATGGCGGAATATATCGAAAAGGAGCTTGGCTGCTCGGGCCTTCATTTCTTTGATGCGGCGGCACCCATAGTTGATTTTTCGAGTATAAATATGGACGTTGCATTCTTCGCTTCGCGCTATGATAAGGGAGATGCGGACTATATCAACTGCCCTATGACGCGTGAGCAGTACGACGCTTTTTATACCGAGCTTGTCGGCGCAAGAGAAGCTGAAATAAAGGAATTTGACCGCGAGGAGCAAAAAAAGCTCAACGTTTTTGAGGGCTGTATGCCCGTTGAGGTAATGGCAAAGCGCGGCTATGACACACTCTGCTACGGACCTCTCAAGCCCGTTGGACTCGTTGACCCAAGAACGGGAAGGGAATCCTTTGCAGTAGTACAGCTTCGCAAGGAAAACAAAGAGGGAACTATGTATAACATAGTTGGTTTCCAGACACATCTCGCGTTTCCCGAGCAGAGAAGGGTCTTCAGAATGATACCCGGTCTTGAAAACGCAGAATTTCTACGCTACGGTATAATGCATAGGAATACCTATCTTAACTCCCCGGGGCTTCTTAAAAACGACTACTCAATGATAAAGAACCCAAATATCTTCTTTGCGGGACAAATGACGGGTGTTGAGGGCTATATCGAAAGTGCGGGAAGCGGACTTGTTGCGGGAATAAACGCCGCAGCGCGTGCGCTTGGTGAGGATGGAACGACATTCCCCGAGACGACTATGATCGGTTCAATGGCGCTTTACGTTCAAAACGGTTCAATGAGCAAATTTGTTCCAATGAACGCAAACTTCGGCATAGTAGCGCCCCTTGGTTACAGAGTAAAGGGCGGCAAGACGGCAAAGAACGAAATTCTTGCAAATCGCGCGCTCGAAGCGATAGATGCAGCCATCGAGGAAATGAAAAATAAATGAAAGGATGTAAAGAAATGCAGAATACAAATCTTTCCGAGCTTGAAGCAAAGCTTGGCTATAAATTCAAAAATATAGAACACCTTAAAACTGCTCTCACACATTCTTCATATTCAAATGAGCTTAAGTTAAAGGGCAGAGCAGTGGAATGTAACGAGCGCCTTGAATTTCTTGGCGACAGCGTGCTTTCAATAATTGCCGCTAATTATCTTTTCAAGAAATATCCCGACTATCCCGAGGGTGAGCTTACACGTCGCCGCGCGGTGATAGTTTGCCGTGACGCGCTTTCGTCTTATGCCAAGGAATTTGAACTTGGTTCATTCCTCTATCTTGGAAACGGTGAGGAAAAGAATAACGCACGCGAAAGAAAGAGCTTGCTTGAAAATACGTTTGAAGCGCTTATGGGCGCTATCTACCTTGACGGCGGAGTGCAGAAGATGCCCTTTATCGCACGCCTTGTAACTCCTTTCTTTGAAAAGGAGCTTGACGCGTGGGAAAAGGGAACAATAGTTAAGGATTATAAGTCCGAGCTTCAGCAGATAATTCAGCAGTCTGGCGAGGATTCCCTTACATACGTAACGGTGGCGTCCAGCGGCCCCGATCATGAAAAGGTGTTTGAGGTCGAGGCGAGAATGAACTCCAACATTATCGGACACGGAAAGGGCAAGACCAAGCGCGAGGCAGAGCAGAACGCCGCAAGAGAAGCGCTTGCGCTCTTTGGCGAGATATAACTTAATAAACGAGAATTGGAATCGCGTTTTTGACCCGATTCCCTTTCTTGCTTTTTAAAGACAGTTAAAATTTGAGAAAAAAGGAGGAAAAAGGCGTTATGCGACACGTAAATATACCAATTTTCATACCCCATATGGGCTGCCCAAATATGTGCGTTTTTTGCAATCAGCGTTCAATTTCGGGCAAAATGAGCTTTGATATTTCAAAGGTGGAAAACGAGATAGAAACGGCACTTTCGACAATAAAAAGCGAAGATTTTGTTGAAATCGCATTCTTTGGCGGCTCGTTTACGGGCATAGACGTTTCTCTTATGACAGGCCTTCTTTCTCTTGCACAAAAATACATTGACGCCGGCAGAGTCAGATCTATTCGCCTCTCAACCCGTCCCGACTACATTGATAATGAAATACTTGATATTCTTTCATCATATACGGTTGGAACGATCGAGCTCGGACTTCAAAGTATGGATGACGGTGTTCTTTCCGCCTGCAAGCGCGGACATAACGCAAGGCAAGCGGAGCGCGCGTGCAGAATGATAAAGGAGAGGGGCTTTAAGCTCATCGGTCAGATGATGATAGGTCTGCCCGACTCAACGGTTGAAAAAGAGATATATACCGCAAAAAAGATATGCGAAATGGGCGCAGACGGCGCAAGGATCTACCCGACCGTTGTGTTCTATGATACCGAGCTTTGCACTATGATGCAAAGAGGACTTTACACGGCTCCTTCAAATGAGGCGGCAGTGGAACGCACAAAAGAAGCACTCAAGGTGTTTGCCGAGAGAAACGTGCCCTGTATAAGAGTGGGACTTCAATCGGGCGAAAATCTTTCCGACGAGTCGCACGTGGCGGGCGGCGCAAGCCACAGCGCTATCGGTGAGCTTGCTATGAGCGCGCTATATCTCGATAAAATATGTGAGAAAATTGATGCCGAGATCGGCTCAAAAAAGGTCGAAAATCTTACGGTTTTCTGCCCGAAGGGCGAAACCTCAAAGATAGTTGGTCAAAAACGCAAAAATACTGAAAAAATTTGCCAAAAATACGGCATAAAGAGAGTAAAAGTTCTTGAAAAAGATGAACTTTTGCGGTATAATATAATAATAGATTTTAATTTGACATAATCTATCCTGAGAATAGGAGGATACGAAATTGTATTTAAAGAGTCTTGAAATGCAGGGGTTCAAATCTTTCCCCGATAAGACCAAGCTCACGTTTGAGCACGGCGCAACTGTAATCGTCGGCCCTAACGGATGCGGAAAATCGAATATCTCCGAT
>CAZLIB010000042.1:0-8505 GCA_964559465.1 uncultured Lachnospiraceae bacterium | reverse complement strand
AAATTGTCGTATCCATTTTCGGAGTTTGATGGGGATCGACCTTGAGGATCACCTTTCCTCAAAAGTAACACTGATTATTTGAATGTTTGAATTCTCTTCTTCGGCGTTTATTTGTTTAGAATTAACAACGCACAATACAGTCATAATCGTTAAAATAACTATTATTTTTGACAATCTTTTCATATTAATCTTCTCTCGTAATACTTACCCAGACATCTAACAATGCATCATAATCGACAGTGTACGAATTTGTAGAAACATAATCGATAAATAAATTATCATTAGAATTTGGGTCAGCATCATAACCTAGCATAAAAGTGCCATCGGAATTTACTATTAAATGAATATAGTGAAAATTTTCTTCTCCAAGATTAAAAACTGCAACAAAAGTTTGTGAAGTAAATAATTCGGCACGAAATTCGCATACTTTTTCAGGATCATTAGTTAGCACTGCATTTTGATCAAATACGTTTAGTAATTCTATTAAATATTCAACCGGAAAATTAGGGTTCATCGACCACATACCATAAAGATAGCAAGCGGAAATCTCATCCTGATTCATCAACTCGGAAAAGAGCATTTCATCGCGAAGCTCTGGTGGCACCAGCGGGCTGTCTGGAACTGTAGTCGTAGTTGTAGTTGTTGTAGTTGTCGTTGTCGTTGTCGTCGTAGTTGTTGTATTAGAGGGAGAATTAAACGACGGTACAACACAACATGAAACGAGTATTATGCATAACAACATTACGCACAGCAATATAATAGTTTTTTTAGTTGTCATACTAACCTCCTTTTGTAAAAACGAATGGTAATCCTTTACCTGAAAATAAAGATTATCATTTGTTAAATATATTCAATAAAACAAGCTATCAATATTTGTTGATAACATCCTCAGTCACCGCATCAAAGAGGTAAACGCTCTTATGAGGCACGCAATAGGAAATTGTCGTATCCATTTTCGGAGTTTGATGGGGATCGACCTTGAGGATCACCTTGTTACCGTTCATATCGACGTAAACGTTGGTGTTGTCGCCAAGAAGCTCGGTAAGCTCAACGTCTGCGCTGAACTTAAAGGAGTCATCAACGTCAGCAAGAGAAATCGCCTCGGGTCTGAAGGCGACAACTATCTCCTTACCCTCATAAGCCTTAACGTCATCACCGATAACCCTTGAAAGATCGTGCTTGCCGCCGCCGATCTCAACACAGCCGCCACTTACCTTTGCACGAACAAAGTTCATGGGGGGCTCACCGATAAATCCTGCAACAAAGAGGTTAACGGGCTTGAAATAAAGCTCTCTTGGCGTGCCGACCTGCTGAATGTAGCCGTCCTTCATAACAACTATTCTGTCAGCCATCGTCATAGCTTCAGTCTGGTCGTGAGTAACGTAGATAGTTGTAGAGCCGACCTTTTTATGTATATCAGTAATTTCAGAACGCATCGTTACACGCTGCTTTGCGTCAAGGTTTGAAAGAGGCTCGTCCATAAGGAAGATGCTAACCTTACGAATGATAGCGCGGCCAACGGCAACTCTCTGGCGCTGACCGCCGGAAAGAGCTCTCGGCTTTCTGTCGAGGTAATCCGTAAGACCAAGGATTTTAGCAGTTGCAAGAACTCTCTCCTCAATAACGTCATCGTCGATACCCTGAAGGGAAAGACCGAATGCAAGATTATCGTAAACGGAGAGGTGGGGGTAAAGGGCGTAACTCTGGAATACCATCGCAACACCGCGTTCGCGGGGACGCATTTCGTTTGCACGGTTGCCGTCGATATAAAAATCTCCCTTACTGATGTCTTCAAGACCCGCGATCATACGAAGGGTAGTGGATTTACCGCAGCCCGAAGGACCAACGAACACGATGAATTCACCCTGCTCGATATCGAGATTGAAGTTGTGAACGGCGTGGAAGCCGTTGGGATAAATTTTGTTAATGTCCTTAAGAGATAAGTATGCCATAAAACTCCTTTACTTAATGACGGTGCCGTCATTTTCAATTTTGTTTATTTTATCTTTCAAATAGGATACCGCAAAGGGAAGGTCCTCACCCACGGTGCCCTCTAAAACCAAGATCGCGTCTTTGCTGTGCGCGTATATTGCTCCAAGTATTCTGTCATAATCAAGAACACCCTTGCCAACACCGCATTGCTTCAATTTGCCGTTTTCAATTACAAAATCTTTAATATGGAACAAAAGAATTCTGTCACCGAAAAGGGAAAGACCTCTTTCAAGAATTTCGTAAGCGGTGTCAACGTTTGAAATGTCAAGATAATTATACAAGTCAAAAATAAACTTGACATTCGGTCTGCCAATTCGCTCTACCGCCTCAAAAAGCCTTTCGGGTGTGTGGCAAACGTGACCGAATGCACCTTCCATAGCGATATTCACACCATAAGATGCGGCACAGTCGGCAAGAGAGCCAAAGGTGTCAACAATTCTTTCAAGCGCCTCGTCAGAGTGATTTTGAGGATGGTATATCCACGGATCTCCGTTATAAGAGCCCGTTTCACTGCCAACGTATGAGCAGCCAAGCTCACTCGCAAGTGAGAGATAATCCTTGAAGACCGCCACACCGTTTTCTGTTTTGTCGGTATTTGGATGAACGGGATTGAAATATGCACCGATAAGCGCAATTTTTTTGCCGTTTTCTTTGATCGCAGTGCCTATCCTGCGTGCCTGTTCTCCTGTGAGCTGACCTGCAGAGTAGGAAACACCGTCGATCGACTTATAAACTACCAGCTGAACTCCGTCAAGACCGAGGGAGACAACTGCATTATTTATATTTTCTGCGCCTTTGACACCTAAGTCGTGGGCACGAACCATTAATTTCATATTTTTACCCGATTATAAATTTCTAAGTATCTCCGTATAGCAGAGAATAAACGGAGCAACGCCCTTTGCATCGTTTTCGACCACGGGCTCGGAAATGTAGTACTCAAACGTACCGTCACGGCGTGTATTGTCTTCGGGACCAAGACCTGCCACAAGACAAATGCCTGAAAGATTAAGATCACCGTCGTCCTTTATCTGCAAATATTTTGAGCAGATGCCGTCAAAGGTTTCTTTTCCGTATGTCGCAAACTCGCAGGGAAGAACGTTAAGTCTTGCACCCTTGAGCATAGCGTAAGCAAGCATTGACGAGCCGCTTGTTTCAAGATAGTTGCCCTCTCGCGAGCCCATATTAACAACCTGATAATACATCTTGCTTTCTTCGTCGCGATATTTTATCACACTGTGCATAAGCTCGCTGAAAATACCTGCGATCTCAGATTTAACGCTCTCGTTGTCGCAAATCTCAATAATATCTATCATAGCGACTGTGTACCAACCGATCGCGCGAAGCCAGAAGTTCTTTGAAAGACCCGTTTCCTTGTCCGCCCAGAATATCGACTTGGAGCAGTCAAGACCGTGATAATAGAGCCCTGCTTGCGCATCAAACATATATCTTCTGACGTTCTTTATCTGCATCAGAATATCGGAATAATCCTTGTTACCCTTATATTTCTGATACTTGGTGCTGAAAACCTGCGCCATATAAAGACCGTCAAGCCATATCTGATTTGGATAGATGAGCTTGTGCCAGAAGTTGCCCGTGCAGGTTCTCGGCTGACCTTTAAGCTGAAGCGCCTGATGCTCTATCGCAAGGCGGTATTTTTCTTTATCCGTCCTCTCATAAAGCTCAAAGAGAACTCTGCCCTCGTTAAGATCGTCAAGATTATACTTTTTAATGTCATAGCCGCGAATAGTGCCGTCATCGAATACGTAATAATCAATAAAGCTCTCGGCAAAATCGAAATATTTCGGATCGCCCGTGATCCTTCCGATCTCAAGAAGGGAAGTGATCATGCAACCGTCAATATAGTTCCAGTGGGGCGCCTTGCCCTGTCTGATGCTTTCAATATTCCAGATCGGCGCATCGGGAGTAGAGCAGTTAAGCAATTTTTCAATATATGCATCAATCCTTTGGTACATAAAAGCATCCTTTCGGGTTTATTTTACAATATTTTTAACGTTATTCGTTATCAATTCGTCGCCCTCTGCACCCTCAACAGTTACGTTGTTGAGTATCAAATACTCAACGTTATCAAAGTACATTCCCATTTTGCAAACGGGGTCAATAAAGCTTCTCATAATGGGAGTTGCAGGTTGAGCATCCTTTGCAAAGCTGAAATGAATATTCTCAAACGTGATCGACTTGATCGGCTGCTCGGGCAGCCCGTCGCAATAGCAGGCCGCCGCTTCGCAATCGGTGCAGCTCATATTTCTGAACGTGAATTCACCAAGATAGGGAGTGCGGTCGTCAATAGGAAGATGCTCTCGTGACCAAACGTATTCGCTCTCGCGGTCGGGGTCACAGCAGTTGTACCACATATTGAGCGCAATTGGGGTAAGAACGCCTTCCATTTTGATATTCTCAAAGAGAACGCCGTCAATTATTGCAGTGCTTCCGCGGCCTCGACGGGTCTTGATCCTCAAGCCCCTGTCAGTTTGACGGAAAACACATTTGTTTACAGTAAGGTTGGTAACTCCGCCACTCATCTCGCTTCCGAGAGTGACCGCGCCGTGACCGAGCTGCATAAGGCAGTTTCTTATGGTGTGGCGGTTGGCGGGAGTTTTATATTTTCTTGCCATATCTATCTTTGATGATTTAATAGCAACACAGTCATCACCAACGCTGAATTTACAGCCGATAATGTTGACCATATCACACGCCTCTGGGTCGATAGCATCGGTATTTGGACTATTTTTAGGCGCGAAAATAGATATATCTAAAAGATCAATATTTTTTGAATAGTAGGGATGAAGCTGCCAAGAAGCAGAATTCTGCGCTGTAATACCGTGAATTCTTATTCCGTTACAGCGGTTGAAGAAGATAAGACGAGGTCGACCTGTGGGATCCGTCTGATAGTCCTGCCACCAAGTAGCATTTTGAGCGTTCCCGTCAATAGTACCGGGGCCGAGAATAGTAATGTCCTCAGCATATTCCGCAAAAATGAGTGCTTGGTGCATGGGAACGGAATTGCCTTCCCAAGCGCCAAATTCTATTTCATTTCCGCTAAAGCTATCAAGCGTGTGACCGGGAATAACGGGGTAACGCGTCTTGTCAGTTGAACCGAGTATAGTCGCACCCTCCGAAAGCTCAAGCACCATGTGGCTCTTAAGACAAAGAGGAGAGGTCAAATAGATTCCTGCGGGGAAGTAGAGCTTCGCTCCGCGCGGCAGACAGTTGATCGCTGTCTGAATAGCGAGAAAATCGTCTGAAATACCGTCACCCACCGCGCCAAAGTCCTTAACGTTTACAGTGCAAGCGTCCTTTTCTGTCTTAAAGGTTATAGTTCCCGCGCCCGTTGAGCTTGTCAGCTTATATGTTGTGTCGGGCTCAAGGCCAAAAAGTGAAAAGACGTTGGTATTGGATTTGAGAACGGCTTTCCCGTTAAGATAAATAGTATATTCCTTTTCTGCATAATAGGGAAGCTCATTCTTCCACTCAAAGCACGCAGAGCCGGATGATATAAATAATGTTTTAAGCATATTTTTACTGTTTGTCTACTTTGTTTTTTGCGTCACTGATGATGGCTTTCATCAGATTTTTCATACCGATAAGCAAAAGGTCAAATAACATATAGAAAACGCCGAAAAGAATGGGCTCCACACCCAAAAATACCTCGGGATTTCCGCCGCTTATCATATTAAGCACGTTATTGATCATTTCATATAACCAGATAACGCCGTTAAGAACGATGAATGAATAAAGAATATTGGCGAAGAACGTCCAGAAATTCTTTTTTGGGAACATCATCCACTTATCGTTCTCGTGAGGGAGCGTTTCTACAAAGCGCAAAGCGTTATTGACCAAAATATCATTGATTATTCCAAGAACTACGGAGAGCACGAATATCATATCAAGATAATCCGTGATGTAAAGTCCAAGTCCCCAGAAAATAAAATAACAAACTGCGCCGTTGAACCAGAATTTAATAAACAGTGCTTTAACGGGGGCTGGAATTCTGTCAAGAAAATCAGATCTGTATTTTTTTGCAGGATCTTTAAATTCCTTTTCCTTGGGGATCTCCATTTTGTCGGCATTGACAAGACGATCCACCGCCTTGGTATTCAGCTTATAATAATCGCGTTCCTTTTCGGTATCGCGAGGGGAATTACTTTTATTTTTTGCCATTTTTAAATATTATTCCTCGTCTGCAAGCTCAATATTGCCAACGTTTGTTGCTTCAAGCTCAACAGAGGTATTAACCTTCTTAAGGAGCTTAGCGAAAAGAGGTTCAAGAACGACCGTAACGCCTGTGATAGCGACAAGAACGATATGAGCGATAACTATTCGTTGAGTAAACAAGTATTCAGCCATCTGCTTGGGCTTGATCTTATCGCCGAGTCTTGCAATGATCTCAACTATTCTCGTACAGTAGATAATGTCTGCGCCGATAACGACTGCAAACATGACGATAAGAAGTGCGACCATAGCATAATTGGGCTTTTTTCTCTTTGGAAACGCATTGAGAATGCAGATCATAGAGAGAATGGAGAAGAGCATAGAAGCAAATTCGCAAAGTCCCATTCCTTTACCCTGAACGGTAGCGGTAGTATTTGAGATATATGTAAGGTTCAATGAGTAAACAAGGAATGATGCTATCAGCATAGCAAGGGGAATATAGTTTGGATTTTTCTTTAACGTAACCATAAACTTACGTCCTGCTTCCTTAAGGGCGGGACGAAGCTTAGCAAAAAAGTTATTTTTATTTTTCATAATACAAATCCTTATCTTATTGCGTTAGTTGTCTCTTTATCAAAGAAATGCATGCGATCAATAGAAGCAGAAACGTTATCGCCCTTGTGATAATCACACCATTCACGGAATTTAGCCGTGATCCTGTGACCTTTCGCCATTCCGTGAACAAGGGTAGTCTGTCCAAGATTTTCATTGAGAGTAACGTCAATATTAATATAACCGTTGCTATCCTGAACGATATTTTCGGGACGAACACCAAGGATAATTTCTTTTCCTTCAAAAGAAGCAAGAAGCTTCTTTTGCTCATCATTAAGAGGGGCAGTGAAGAACGGAGAAACGAAATTACCGCCTTCGATCTTACCATCAAAGAAATTCATTGGAGGCAAACCGATAAAGCTTGCAACAAAGATATTTGCGGGTGTATCGTAAAGCTCAAGGGGAGTACCGACCTGCTGAACGTAGCCCATTGACATACAAACGATCCTGTCAGCAAGTGTAAGAGCTTCCGTCTGGTCGTGAGTAACGTAGAGCATGGTTGTTCCAAGGCGCTTGTGAAGGAGGAGAATTTCACGTCGTGTAGCTCCTCTGAGCTTAGCATCAAGGTTAGAAAGAGGTTCGTCGAAAAGGAATACCTTGGGCGTACGAACGATCGCGCGTCCCATGGCAACTCTCTGGCGCTGACCGCCCGAAAGCTGCTTCGGCTTTTTGTTAAGCTGATCCGTAAGACCGAGGATTTCTGCCGCTGCAAGCACCTTTTCGTGAATTATATTGGGATTTTCCTTGCGAAGCGTGAGAGAGAATGCCATATTTTCATAAACAGTCATATGCGCGTAAAGAGCATAGTTCTGGAAAACCATAGCGATATCTCTGTCTTTAGCAGGGAGCTTTGTAACGTCCTTGCCGTCAATGATGAGCTGACCCGAGGTAATATCCTCAAGACCTGCTATCATACGAAGTGTTGTTGACTTACCGCAGCCTGAAGGACCAACGAGAACTATAAACTCACCGTCCTGCACCTCAAGGTTAAAGTCAAACACCGCCTGAACGTTGTTGTCGTATATTTTATTTAAGTTTTTTAAGCTTAATGAAGCCATAATAGCACACCTTTCTTTGTGGAGTGTATAAAATTACCGGTTGATCTGTTTTTCGTAGTTTCTGAGTGTTCTGGTTTTGTAAATGCCAATTGCGGCAGCTGCAAAGCAGCATATTGCCGACACAAGAAGGCAAATAACGAGCCAAAAGAACTGCTTGTCGTCCATAACCTGTACCGAATTACCGTCAAGGGAGAGGATAGTATTACGCGCGTTTAAGGGAATGCCCACTATTCTCAGAAGCTGGAAAAGTCCAAGCGGAATAAATGCGATAGCATAACGCATATTGTAGTTTTTCACGCCCTCAGAGGAGAGGAATGTGAAGAGAAGAAAGAGGAGGTTGCAGACAACTGAAGCTCCGATAGTAATGGAGTAATAATAATTACCCACATCTTTATTATAAATACTGACGAAATAGAAAACGTTAAATAGAATTGCTAAATAAGCAAGCATTGCAGAGGTCGAATTTTTCGTATAACGCAAACGGTCTTTTTTAATATCAATATTAGGTGTCATACCGATTAGCCCTCCGATCCTTCATTAATTAATCTTTTTTCTTCCTTCATCAGTTTTGTTTTCCAAATCAAGTTAAAAATGCCAAGCGCGGCAACAATAATCAAAATGCCGCAAATGACAAAGCCGATATCAAACCAGAATCTCTGGTCAGGACCTATGT
>CAZLIB010000041.1:0-8518 GCA_964559465.1 uncultured Lachnospiraceae bacterium | reverse complement strand
ATAGGGATGCTCCCAGTCAGCAACGACGCCAAGGCGCTTGAACTGACCCATCTGAATGTCAACGTAATCCTGTGCAAACGCATGGCACTGACGGCGGAAATCGGAAATGCTCATCTTCTTTCTGTCGATCTTGTTCTTCTTTATGATAGCGGACTCAATGGGCATACCGTGGTTATCCCAACCGGGTGTAAAGGGCACGAGATAGCCCTCCATAACCTTGGATTTATTTATAAAGTCCTTAAGAATTTTGTTAAGCGAAGTGCCCATGTGGATATTTCCGTTTGAGAAAGGAGGACCGTCGTGAACTACAAACGTAGGTCTTCCTGCTCTTCTCTCCTGCATCTGTCCGTAAAGGTCGATGCTCTTCCAATAGTCAAGCATAAGGGGCTCTCTTGTAGGAAGATTAGCTCTCATTTCAAATTTTGTGCTTGGAAGATTTAGTGTGCTTGTGTAATCCTTTGCCATAATATATCTCCTTTAAATTATTATCAAAAATAATCTATAAAAAACGCCTCACAGACCGAAGGGTCTATGAGGCGGAATTACCGTGGTACCACTCATTTTGCATTTTGCTAAAACCAAAATGCCACTCAGATCCTTTAACGCAGGAATACGGATCGCCTGAGTTTATTGTCAGCGACCGGCTCAAAAGTGATCTGTGCTTCCCTACTCGCTATGCGCCTCTCACCTACCGCGCACTCTCTGAGAGCCCTTCAAAAAACACCGTCTTCATCATAGCCACATATATTACCAAATTAGATATTAACACAAAAATATTTTTTTGTCAACATTTTTATAAATTTTATATTATTTTTTATATAATAAAGATTTTTCACACTACAAAAAATCACCCCGCATTTCGTGGGGTGATTAAGATAAAAACTAAATTATTGCAGCTCAGGCACCTTGTCCTTGTCGTAGAACACGAGCGTGCCGTTCATATACGCCTCAACATCCTCATCTACGAGAACTATAATTCCGTTCGACAATATGTACGAGCCGTTAACGGATACCTTTTGAACGTTTTGGATTATAGGAATAAATCCTTCCGTAAGCGTTACCAAATGTCCACAGTAAATACAGTAGGATTTGCCGTTAACAATGCTTGATGCCTTGGTTACGTGCGCGCCTGTGGTTGTACCCATTACCCCACATTCGCAACATTCTATGTGTCGCGTATCCGAGATGCTTACCCAATCGGAATAGGTATGCTCGTGAGAAACCGATAAATTAAGTGTTGTACCTCCGGTCGTGTTATCGTAGCTGCCCGCGACGTAATACGTTCCCTGTGTAAGCTCCTTTGTGAACTGTACAGTCCACCGATTTCCCACCCACGTTTTCGTGATAGGTATTTCGTTCATTTCAGAGTCGTAAAGAGTAATATCAACGGAGCCTCCCACTCCCGAAAGAGTGAATGTAAATTCTTCTGTGAAAGGGATATTTATTTGCGCATAGTAAGCTTCAGCTTCGTTTGTAACAAAAGAATGCTGACTAACACCTTGAGATGTAACTATCTTAGGAGTATAATTTTACATCATATACATAAATGAGCCCCAGGCATTGAGCTTTTTAATCATTTGTGTTTCGCGTCCTATTCCCAAAAATCCCGGTTCAACCTCTATTTCAATGATTTCTGCTCCGTTTAATATACATTCTTTCACTTCTAAAGCACTAAGATTTGGATTTATGGACCATAATAGTGCGGCTACACCTGTTACAAACGGCGCTGCCATTGATGTTCCACTCATATTGTCATATGTTCCGTCGTTTATTGTACTGTATATATCATCTCCAGGAGCATAAATGTCTACGGTGGATGATCCATAATTAGATGAATACGTAGAATCCTGAACCCATCTTTCATTACGCTCATCTATTGCTCCAACAACAATAATGTTTGATGAAGTATAATGCTGAGGAAATCCTATTAATTCATCCAAATCATCTCCTGAATTACCAGCTGAGCAAATAATAAGCCCCTCATATTCTTCTATTAATATTCCAGATCATCCGTTCCATTCTCCAACATAAAGCTCATATTCAAAATTTTGATAGGATTAACTGAATTATAGGAATTGATTGCATAGTAAACGGCCTCCGCAGCACTGTTTGCGTCCGGGCGATAATTATACAACGGTTTATACCCAGCATTATCAATTGCCGTGATATTTTGTAAAGGTATTAAGCTTATTTGCCAATTGATGCCGGATATACCAATGGAATTATTACCAACAGCTCCTATAATTCCTGCAATATGAGTTCCATGATTTCTGGCATCATCGTTAGCGAAATCACTATCATTATAAAAGTCCTTACCCGGAATCAAATTATCTACTAAATCCGGATGAGATGAGATGCCGGAATCAACAATTCCTACCACAAAATCACTTGCACCTGTAGAAAAATCCCAAACCTTCTCAATGTTTATATTATCTAAACCCCACTGTTCATCAAGTGAGTAAGAGGGATCCGAAGGAACGGCTGTATAACCGGAGCTGATCCAAGGAAAAACATTTATTACGCCCGGTATTTCCTTTATCTTTTCAATAGCATAAGTCATATAAAATATATTACGTTGATGCAAAACGATACTATATCCGTGGCAATTATCATACCCTTCTATTTTTTCTATTTTCGACATATTTTTAACTAAGTCTTCTCCAAAAAACTCATTTTGTAAACGAGTATCCTTAAGGCTTAATTTTGGGTCCACAATGGCGACCAAACAATCGAATTGAATAGAATCATAATCAAAATTTGTTAATAATTCAAATGTGGACAGGACTTCTTCTTTGGTATTGAAATCATATTTGTCACATATGTCGGCAAATTGAACTATTTTTTGGTTATATTGTGAGATAATGGATTTAATACCATCTACAGACATACTATTTGATGTATATAAATCGACCAAGCTACAAAATATACCGTTTTTCCACGCATAAAGCTGGTTAGAATCATAATAGGTTATTGATGCTTCGCCAATCTTCTCTACTCTGGTTTCGGGGTCGTGACATTCGGCGTCAAGCATAACTATCTCATATCCATTGTAGTTTCCGCCATAGTAATCAAGTACAACGTCATTAACGCTTGCGTCGTTAATAGCAAATTGCTTGATGTAATCCTTTTTGATTCTTTGCTCCCTGAAATACCCAATTTGTTCCTCGTTGTTGCACCCCACAAGCGCAAGGCACGAGGAAATCATCGTCAGGGCGAGGATAAGGCTAAGTAATTTTTTCATAAAACTCTCCTTTCAATGTTGAAATTTGGAAGGTTTATTTATCCCTCTATATATTAATACCCTTTTTCTACTTAAAATTCTTCAAATATTTTGAAAATTTTCAAAAAATATTAAAATATTTCAAAAACGCAAAAAGCGCAGAGCTTGGCTCAATGCCTCTCTGCGCTACAATTTCTTTGCACACGGGCATTTTTGTTATGCAATATGTCCGTTCTTGATTTATATGATTATTTTACTATTAAATAACATAATTGTCAATAGATTATATATATTATATATATTTATCCGCCAAAAGACGAATTCTTCCCTTTTTGGTGGTTTGAGATATATCTCTTATCACAAATTTTCCGTATCCGCGGGCGCTGATTATGTCGCCTGCCACGACTCTTGTGTCAATCTTAACAGCGGTTTCATAATTGTGCTCTACAAGACCACCCTTGATGAGATTTTGTCCTTTTTCCCTTGCGAGATTGCAAAGGGATCCTACAACACAGTCAAGTCGCTCGCTTGCGACTGTATCAGTAAATCTTTGGAATTTTTGCGTGGACTCCATTTCAAAATCCACCTTTATTTTTTCCACCTTGACCTTATCGTTGCCAATGCTATTAAGCTCGAAGCTAAGAAAGCTCTCAACCTCACGCGTACAAAATACTATGGCAGAATGCTCGTCAAGAATACATATATCACCAAGCGTTTCGCGCTCTATTCCAAGTGCAAGAATACTGCCAAGATAATCTCTGTGAGAAAGCACTCTGAAGCCGCTTCCCTTTATTTTCAGTGAAACAATGACAGAATCAAAATCCTCTTTGAGGATATCAAACAGAGTATCTTCATCGGCAGAATCAACAATATATTCGGGCAAAAGAAAGATTTGCTTTCTCTGGGCAGCATGAAACCCACCGAAAAAGCAAATCTTGTCTTTTTTCCCTTTTGCCTCGAAATATTTTTCTGCCTTATAAGCTTCGCTCGGTGTCAGAAACGCCGAATGTGCAACACTGCCGCCCAATGCGCGTTTTTCAAGATCATCAAGCTTTGCATAAAAGAGCTTTAGCTCCTTATTTTCCAAGGCATCAAAATAGCTCATAATTACACTTCGTAATCCTCTTCAAGCTCCTCGATATCGTCCTCAGCTTCCTCAACGTTCTCGAATTCGGAAACACCAACGTTTCTGGGAGCAAATACAAGAGTTGTCTTAGTAACGCTCTTCATATCGCCGCCAAGCACGTGGATAGCACCCATAAGGAAGTCGATAAGGCGGATAGAACCCGCTCTGTCAAGAGATTCGATATTAAGAACTACCGTGCTGCCTGCAGCAAGGTGATCTGCGATTGAAGGGCCGTCTGCATAACTCTTGGGCTTAACGACCTTAAGAGAAACAGGTGCTGAGCCCGCATTAAAGGATACACCCTCTCTGCCCTTGTCGCCATATGTAGTTACGTCATCATCGCCTTCGTCAGTATCACCGTAAATATCGTCATCATCACGATAATACTTATCGTAATCGTTATTGTCTTTCTTGCCAAACAAGGATGTTAAATTTTTCATTTTTCATTTCCAACTTTCTTTTTATTTTACATTTTTATTAAACAATTTTCTTCCAATCCTCACCATGTTGGAGCCTGCCTCTATAGCTTGAAAAAAGCTATCGCTCATTCCCATAGATAATATTGGTACATCTATATTATGTAATTTTTTTTGCCAAATGTCAAGCACTAATTGATAAGTTTCGCAAAAATATTTCAAATATTCGCTTTTTTTGTCGCATTTTTTGCCCATTGTCATAAATCCGCAAAGATTTATGTTTTCAAAAGCCAAAATTTCTTCACAAAAGCTTTCAACATTTTCGGGCAAAACACCGCCCTTACTCTCTTCTCTGCACGAATTTATTTCAACAAGAACGTTCATCACGATCCCGTGCTTTTTTGCCTGCTTATCTATTTCACAGGCAAGCTCCACTCTGTCAAGCGAGTGTATCATATCTACCTTATCGATTATATATTTCACTTTATTTGTCTGAAGCGAGCCGATAAAGTGTATTTCAAGTCCGAGTGTTCTGAGTGCTTCATATCGTGAAAGAAGCTGCTGAACTCTGTTTTCGCCAACACAAGTCACACCGTGCTTTTCCGCAAGATACTCTATCTCGTCAAGTTCGGTACTTTTTATTGCAACTAACAGCTTCGGTAACTCACCGCTTGGAGAACATTTAGCCGCTTTTTCTATCTCGGCGATTATTTCTGAAAAATTATTATCTATATACGAATAATCCATATCGCACCTACTTTGTCAGCACCTTGCCGTCATACATTCCGTCGGTATCAAGAATTATAAGGTCGTTAAGATTGAGATATTCGCGGTAATTTTCTTTTGATTTATCAAGCTTTGCCACGATATAATAGCCCTCGCTCTCAGCGATTATCTCTACCCGCTTAAAACCGACAACGCTTGCATTCAGAATGTAAACGCCTACCTTTTCCTCACCCGTTTCTTTGTCAAGTACGGTCTGCAGGGCTTCCTTGGGCACACGATAACCCTCGATCGACGAAATATCAAGCTTAAAGCTTTGGTATCTCGTATAATCAAAGCCGTCGGGCATAGTTGAGCAGGAGAATACGAGCACGGTTTGCTCTCCGTCGCGTTCCCCGATCTTCTCAAGGGTAACTGTAATCTCGCGCTCCCTTATGTCAAAAAGCGTTGCCGTATATTCCTTGCCCTCTTCAAGAAGCGCCACTGTTTCATTATCGCAAAGCGTGGCTATGTGCCACGTGCTGTCGTAAACGAACTTGCACTGATATTTGCTTTCTGTTATTGGCTTGTCCTTGACGAGTGATGTCATATCCTTCAAGTCATTCACTGTAAGAGTGTCAAGTGATGTAAGAGTGAGCATCTCCTCGTAACCGTCGCAGGAGTGGTAAAAATAACCGCCCTTATCGGCAAAGATATACTCCTTTTCCCCCTCAAATGAATTATAAAGTGTATCAAGCTCGGCTTCTATTGCCGCTATCTCGTCATTATAATTTTTGACCTTTCCCTCGTATATTTTCAAGGTATTGATCGCGATAAGCAGCTCCCTCTCAGCTCGTACCGCCTTGTAGCTATCTCCGTTTGAAAGAGCAAGCATAATGCTTGTATAAAGCTGGTCTATCTCGTCATTTACCCTTTCAATATCAACTATCGAAACGATGCCCTTTACGTTGCTTTGCTTATATATATCAAGACTTTCCTCAAGCTCCTCAATCCTTGAGTTAAGGTCTTCCTTTGCACTTTTTGAATACACCGCCGCCACGGCAGCATCGACTGATGCCCTTTCACCATCGTAAAGGTAGGGACGCATATCGCCCTTATTATTGGTTGCTATAGGCTCTTCATCCCTGAAGACAACGCCCTCAAGAACAACGGAGTTGCTTTGCTCAACAAGTCCTGTTGGGGTGGTCTTAACGCTTTCTGTGAGACCGAAAAATACGTGATACACCGTATATAAAATAAGCAAGGAGATAACTATGGTCAGCGCCTTCCACGCAAAGCTGAATTTTGGCTTTTTCTCTGCTTTTGTCTGTTGCCTTTCCATATTTACCTCCTTCGTTTATATTTTTTCTTTTATTATTTTTTCTGCCTCGTCGGCAAGCTCAAAAAGCGTTTTGCCGTCAGCAACGAGCCAAATCACGTTACCGTGTGATGAGAACCACGTCATTTGACGCTTTGCATACCTTCTCGTTGCCATTTTAAGATCCTCAACCGCTTCAATAAGCGTTTTTTCGCCGTTGAAATAAGTGAGCAGCTCTTTATAGCCAATCGCCTGTGCGGCGGTCGCGTTCTGCTCGAAAATTCCCGCATCAAGCAGCTCTCTCGTTTCTTCAAGAAGCCCCGCCTGCATCATTTTCTCAACGCGAAGATTTATCCTGTTATAGAGAACGTCTCTATCTTCATACTTAAGCCCTATCTGTATGGCGTCATATTCACTCTCAAAGCTCTTGCTCGCTTTGTCAAGCTCGCTTTTTGTTCTCCCGCTTGTTTTGTATATCTCAAGCGCGCGAATAACGCGCTTGACATTGTTTGGGTGTATCTCGTCTGCGGATCTTGGGTCTATCTCACAAAGCTTTTGATGAAGCGCTTCGTTACCGTTTTGTTCTGCAAATTCGATCATCTCGCGTCTGAAATCCCCGTCAATTTCCGTGCTTTCAAACTCTGCACCCGACAAAAATCTGTCAAGATAAAGTCCCGTACCACCGCAAAAAACGGGGAGCTTTCCACGGGAGATTATCTCATCTGCCTTCTGCTTGGCAAGAGGAATATAATCCGCGCAGGAAAAGCTGATCTTAGGATCGGCAAAATCAAAAAGATGGTGTGGCACCTGTGCAAGCTCACCTTCGTCGGGCTTTGCAGTTCCGATATTCATTTGCTTGTATATCTGCATCGAATCACAACAGATAATTTCGCCTTCAAAGCGCTTTGCAAGCTCGATAGCAAGCGCACTCTTTCCGCTTGCCGTCGGTCCAACTACCGCAAGTATCTTCTTCTTCATTCGCCTCTCCTTTCGACGAGAATATGCATGTACATATAATATCATAAAATATGCGATATTTCAAGAGAAAAAAAGCAGTTGCCAAATTTTTTTGACAACTACTCTTTATTTTGTAAATTATTTGTTTTTAAGAAGATCTCTTATCTCTTTAAGAAGCTCCTCACTTGTTGGATTTTTCGCCGCCTCAGCAACCGCCTTTGCCTCAGCCTCTGCTTTCACCTTTTCTTCAGCTTCCTTTGCAAGTCGCTCCTTTTCTGCAAAATATGCGTCAACTGCTTTTCTGTCCTTGACGTCAACGCCGTGCGCCTTAAGCTCATCAATCTCATTTTTATCAAGAATTGCTTTACTTGCGCTAAGCTTTATATCCTCATTGAGGTCGCGAAGATTATTTATGATACGAACGATACAAAAAAGCACAAGAGCTATAATAAAGAAATTGATAATCGCGTTGATAAATGCGCCCCAGTCGATATAAATAGATTCCGCAAGGTCAACTACCTGCGCACCACTTTCGTCGGTCTTATATGCCACCTGTAAGAAGGTGAATACCTCTGAAAGACTGTCCTTGCCGAGAACAAGCGCAAGTATCCAGTTGATCATTGGACGAAGTATGTTGTCGCTGAGTGAGTTTACGATAGCCGTAAATGCTCCGCCGACGATAACACCGACTGCCATATCGATAACGTTGCCTCGTGTTATAAATGTCTTAAAATCATTGATGAAACTGCTTTTCTTTGCCATAACCTTTACTCCTTTAT
>CAZLIB010000040.1:0-8558 GCA_964559465.1 uncultured Lachnospiraceae bacterium | reverse complement strand
CGGTGCGCTGAAATGTAGTTGATTTTTTATCGAAAGTGTGATACAATTATTTTAGAAAGGCGGTGATGCTGTGAGAGATGATAAACTCGGTGATCTTTCAATGGAATTGTCTGTTGAAGTTTTGCAACTAACAAAAGAGTTGCGAGCTAAACACGAAAATGTGATCTCCAATCAAATTGGCAGAAGCGCAACGAGTATTTGCGCCAACATTGCCGAAAGCAAATACGCTCACGGTCGCGCTGATTTTATAGCAAAGCTTGAGATCTCGCTCAAGGAAACCAACGAAACAAGCAAATGGCTTGAAATGCTTTGGAAAAGTGATTATATTGACGAAGAAAGATATAAATCACTTGATCGCAAGTGTTCGACGATAAGATTTTTGCTTGTAAAGTCGATTACGACGGCGAAAAAGAATTTAAACGCGTCGAAAGGAGAAAAATAATGTTTCTTTATTGTTTGTTTATATCCAATTCAATGGAAAACGACGACAATCACACTGCAACCGATGATTGCGCTTTGTGCAGAGCCTGGTCAAAAAAGCAAGCAATAAAAAAGTTTCAAAAGTTATATTGTGATTTTGACGCATCGAATGTTTCCCGTGTAAAATATAATAAATACGGGATTGCTATATTAAGCGACTACTAAAGCATACTACATAGCTCCGTTTACCCGCATGGCGCAAAATCCCGAGTTTGAGTATCTATGGCTTGAATCAACAAAGAAAATTGCTTATAATCCGATGGCTTTGCAAAATGCAAAGAGGCTGAAACAGATTGTGTTCATTGGAGATATGGATACACCCTACCCGATGAACAGTTTGGAATGGATTCGAGGAATGGATTCTTTGGAAAGGGTGTACTTCCGCAATATCAAGCTGGAAAACAGAGATACGAGCGTTTTGGAAAGTGTGCCGAATCTGACCAGATTTGATTTTCCTGCCGGAATGTTTACAACAGAGGAAATCGCATATATGTGCGCGAAATATCCGCATATCTCAGGCAATTCCATGGGGGCATACAATACCGAGGATGCCATACTCAATGACGTTAGAATTTGCGGATACAGAAAGCCGGGGCTTGATTTACCAAAGGGACAAGCAAGACTCGAAAAATATATAAAAGAATTTGATGCATTAGTAGAGAAATATAAAGCAGAATTAAAAAATAATATATAGCCTCGTTTACAATCATGGCGTTGCCCCCGGAAGGCAGCGGTCAAGTGCAACTCTCATCATCGCCAAGGGAAAAGTGTATCCTCCTGCGGCTTGATGATATACACGCCTTCTGCGTGGTTTGGATGCGAAACGGTTGAAATATTCACATAATTGTGGTACAATAAAAGAAAAAGGAGAAAATCTTATGAGTAGCATTTCCGAAGTTCTTTGTTCTAAAATAAAATCGACCATAGGTTCGTGGTCGGAAAATGGTATTTACGCTATTTCGTTTTTTGTTTACTCCAACGAAGCATATCAATATAAAAATTATAGTAACATATCTACCTTTGCTATAAGCTATAACACAGAGGACGATTGCAATGGCGCGGATTTGTATGATGAAGAACGCTGGAATTATGCGTTTTGGAGACAGGACGAAACGCCCATTATCGATCCCGATGAAGAACCCGAGATGACAAAACTTCTCTTTGATTGGTATAAAGAAAACGGAATTTCCGACATAGGCAAAGAAGATGACGATTGCTATGACAGCAATTTTAATTACATTGGCAATGGACCTATTGGTCATTATGAATTATTGCAAATCGTTTCGGAAGTTGCCAACAAATTGCAGTCGGAAGGATATATCGAACAACACTTCGGCAAAAAGATTCCTATAATTGTGCACGGTTTGGAATATGCATGGTATGACATTGAGGCCACAACAAAGGCTAATCCTCACGGAGAAGCAGACACTTTTATGAAAGCAATGAAGGAACTCGGTATGATCCCGTAAAATAAATAATATTACATAGATCCGTTTGCAAGCATGGCGTTGCGCCCCAGTAGATAGCGGTCACGTGCAACTCCCATCATCGCCAAGGGGTAAATGTACCTTCACGGTGAAAATCACGGACTGTTTTTGTACGATAGCCTTATATGGATCTATTTTGTAGTCGCATCATTGCGTCACGGAGTGGCACAACATCATATTTGCGAAGCAAATGCATCATATCGCCGTAAGGCGATGCATCATTTGACATAGAAACGATTTTATGATATAATCTACTTGAAATCCCCAAGAAGGAGAAATCAAATCAAATCAAATCAAATCAGAATTTGAGGTTTAATTATGAAATTATATGCACCAAAATATTATAAAGATTTTGTTTGTATTGCAGATAAGTGCACGCATTCGTGCTGTATTGGGTGGGAAATAGACATTGATGCTGAAACAATGAATAAATATTCCCTGCTTGAATGTGATTATGCAGAAGCAATTATAAATAGTATTGAGTCAGTCGATACACCTCATTTTAAGCTTGGCCAAAATGACAGATGTCCCCATCTTGATGAAAAAGGGCTTTGCAAAATAATTAAAAATGTTGGCGATAATTATCTTTGTGATATCTGCCGAGAGCATCCAAAATTTTATAACTTTACCAATCGTGGAAAAGAGATTGGTATCGGTATTTCTTGTGAGGAATCATGCAGATTGATCTTGAGCTCGGATGAATATGATGAAATAGTCGAAATCGGCGATATCTGCGGTGATAACGATGTTTATGAATTCGATGCTACTAAGCATCGTGAGCGCGTATATAAAATACTGAAAGACAATTCCCTCTCCTATGATGGTAAGCTGGAAATGATATACGATTATTACGATATTTATTTAGATAATGTATTATGTCGAGATACATTTGATTCGCTTGAATATCTTGATCATGAGCATAGGATATTGTTTACCGAAATATCAGATTATCACAATTGGCAGCACAAGGATGAGCCAAAGCTAGTTCGTGCATTGGCTTATTTCATTTATCGTCACTGCTCAGAGGCGTGTGATTTTGATGAATTTTGCATCTCCCTTTCATTTTCTATTCTCTTAACACATTTAATTGCTTCGATCTCTAATGAGGAGAATGTAGATGATATTGCTCGAATCGTTTCTGAGGAGATAGAATATTCTGAAGATAATACCGAGAGGCTAAAATCGTTATTCTATTAAATAAAATGATCCCACCGCAAAGTCGGTGGGATTTTTTAAATTTGAAAAAATTATGTGAATTGATGTGTTGAATTATTGATCTCTATGTGTTATAATTAATCATTAACAAACTCAACTAGGAGTATCTATGAGAATTGCAGATATAATAAATGGACCAAAGCCCTCGCTCTCATTTGAGGTCTTTCCGCCCAAAACAAGTGATAAATATGATAGCGTTTCTTCTGCTGTTATCGAGATAGCTAAGCTCTCACCCTCATATATGAGTGTTACATATGGTGCGGGGGGTGGAACGAGTGAGTATACTGCCAAGATTGCACAGGACGTTTCATCATTGGGCGTCACTTCCCTTGCGCATCTTTCTTGTATATCTTCCACTAAGGAGCAGGTATGCTTGCAGCTTGAAAGGCTTAAAGCAATTGGAATTGAGAATATCCTTGCTTTAAGAGGTGATATTCCTGTAGGGCTTGATAAAAATCAACTTCATTTTCGCTATGCATTTGAACTCATAGATGAGATAAAAAAACACGGAGATTTTTGCATAGGGGGAGCTTGCTATCCCGAATGTCACCCTGAAAGCCAAAGCATTGAAAAGGATATGGAATATCTTAAAGTTAAGGTTGCTCGCGGTTGTGAATTTTTGACTACGCAGATGTTTTTTGATAATGATATTTTCTATGGATTTATTGAGCGACTCTCAAAGGCAGAAATTGACGTTCCTATAATTGCGGGTATAATGCCGATTACCAGTACTTCACAGTTAGACCGCATAGTTAAAATTTCCGGTAATGCTCTGCCCGATAAGCTTTTGAAAATCGTTCAAAAGTACGAAAATGATCCGATTTCCTTTAAGAAAGCAGGCATTGATTTTGCCACGCGGCAAGCATTTGATATTTACAAAAACAAATTTCGTGCGGTACATATATACTCAATGAACAAGCCCGATGTGGCTAAGCAAATACAAACTAATCTTTTGGAAGTAATTAAATGATTTATAACGATATTCTTTTTGGTTCTGTCCCCATTGATAAGGTATCTATAGATGAGAGAGAGCTTGCGACGAGAATTGGTACCACCTGGGATCTTGAAAATGAACAATTTAATAGTGCTTTTTCTAAGGTAAAAGATGCACTGAATTACAGATATGCCTATGTGCGTGTTCCTGTAAGTATCAAGGGTAATGTTTGTGATCTTGGATTTGCAAGCGTTAAAAGCTCCTCTCTTGCTAAGGTATTGTATGGCACGCGTGAGGCGTTTATTTTAGCCGTTAGCGCAGGAATCGATATTGACCGACTTATATCAAGGTCTATTATTCAAAATAGAGCTGAAGCATTTTTGATTGATGCTATAGCTTCTGCCGCGGTCGAAGGACTTGCGGAATATATTGACAGAAAAATCGGCGATGGACTTGAAACAACAAATAGATTTAGTCCCGGCTATGCAGACTTTCCCCTTGAATTTCAGATCAATTTACTTGAAAGATTGAACTCTCAAAATACCGTTGGAATAATGCTTTCAAAAGACTTGTTGATGACACCTATGAAGTCGATTACTGCTGTCATTGGAATTAAATAAAGACGAAAGGAGTTCCCTGAATGAGCGATATTTGTGAACTCATTAAGAAAAATAGAATATATTTTGACGGTGGACTCGGAACCATGCTTCAAAAGTGCGGTCTTTCGTCGGGAGAATTACCTGAAAATTGGAATTTAGAACACCCGGAAATAATCGAAGATATACATCGCCAGTATCTACAGGCAGGCGCAAATATTATTACAACGAATACATTTGGTGTCAATTGTCTTAAGCATGAAAATTATCGGGAACTGATCAAAGCAGCAATAGCTTGCGCCAAGAGAGCAGCAAGAGAATTTGATGATTCATTCATAGCTTTTGATATAGGACCACTTGGAAGATTTTTGCAACCTATAGGCTATCTTCCATTCGAAGACGCGGTTGAGATATTTGCTAAAAATATACGTGTTGCAAAGGAATGCGGTGTTGATCTTTTAATTATTGAAACGATGACAGATTCATATGAAACAAAGGCGGCGGTTATTGCCGCAAAGGAGACTTGTGATCTCCCGATCTTTGTTACGAACGTATACGATGAAAATGGGAAGATGCTTACGGGAGCCAATCCCGAGGCAATGATCGCGATGCTTGAGGGACTCGGGGTTGCAGCAATCGGTATGAACTGCTCGCTTGGACCGGATAAGATGCTACCGCTTATGAGTAAGTTCAGAGATAACTGTTCTCTACCCATTATTGTTAATCCCAATGCCGGACTTCCAGAGATGGTTGACGGAAAGGCAGTTTACTCAATGACAGCAGAAAGGTTTGCAGATTATGCCGTTGAATTGGCAAAAGCGGGTGCAAGCATTCTTGGTGGTTGCTGCGGCACAGATCCCTCATATATTAAAGCAGTTGTACAAAAAACCAAGAACATTCCTCTCCCCAAGATCGAAAAAAAGAATTTTACGGTTGTTTCTTCATATACTCACGCCGTTAAGATAGACGCAGAGCCCGTTCTTATAGGAGAGCGTATAAATCCTACGGGAAAACCGAGATTCAAGCAAGCTTTGAGAGATAGCGATATCAACTATATTCTTGAACAAGGTCTTATTCAAGCGGATCAAGGAGTACATATTCTTGATATTAACGTTGGATTGCCTGAGATCAATGAAATATATATGATGAAGAACGTTGTTTCTTCTTTACAGGCGATTTGCGATCTTCCCCTTCAGCTTGATTCAAACGATTCTGTTGTTCTTGAAGCATCAATGCGAATCTATAACGGCAAGCCACTAATAAATTCAGTTAACGGTGATGATGAAAGTATGGAGCGTATCTTTCCGTTGGTTAAGAAATATGGTGGTACAGTTGTTGCTCTCACACTCGATAAGAACGGCATCCCCAAATGCGCAGAAGATAGAGTGAAAATTGCAAAAAGGATAATAGAAAGAGCAAGTCAATATGGAATTGATAAAAACGATTTGATTTTTGACCCTCTAACTATGGCAATTTCCACCGATACCGATAGCGCGAAGATCACTCTAATGGCACTTAAAATGCTTAACGATATGGGGCTTAAAACCTGCCTTGGTGTTTCCAATATATCTTTTGGATTGCCAAATAGGGAGAAAATCAATTCTGCTTTCTTTAAGCTCGCACTTTTTAACGGACTTTCGTGTGCTATTATGAATCCATCATCGCAAGAAATGATGAACGTATATGCCGATTATCAGAACATATTGAAAAACGGTGCTTTATATGAAGAATTTCAAGCTTCTCTTAATTATCAAGATGAAATTCCCAAATATGAAATCAAAAAGGAAACGTCATTAAAGGACTTGATCATTCGAGGAATGGTTGACCTTACGGTTCAAAGGACCGCAAAAGCATTGAACAGTTCTGCTCCGTTAAACATTATTACTAATGAGATAATTCCTGCGCTTGACGAGGTTGGCGATTCCTTTGAAAAGCAAAAGATCTATTTACCACAGCTTTTGATGAGCGCTGAATGTGCAAGCAAGGCTTTTGCTCTTGTCAAGGAAAAAATGCCAGTAAGCGAAAGTAATGGGAAATCAGTAATAATTGCGACCGTTAAAGGAGATATACACGACATTGGCAAGAATATCGTCAAGCTGATGCTTGAGAGCTACGGATTTACTGTGTACGATCTTGGTAAAGATGTTTCCAAAGAAGCAATACTTGGAGCCGTCAAGAAATGCGACTGTAAGCTCGTGGCGCTTTCGGCACTTATGACAACTACTCTCCCTGCCATGCAGGAGAGCATTGAGCTTTTGCACGCTTACGACTCCTCTATCAAAGTGATGGTTGGCGGTGCCGTGCTAACGGAAGAATATGCTCGCATGATTGGAGCAGATGCTTACGGTAAAGACGCTATGGCAGCTGTGAAATATGCCGAACAGTTTTATAGACAAGATAAAGCCGATGCTTGAAGCATCGGCTTTATATATATCTTTCACCGTTGTCTGCAAAAATTAAAACAATATTTTTATCATTGTATTTTTCATCATGCGTCAGTTGTATTGCTGCCGAAAGAACGGCGCCCGCTGATATTCCTGTGAAAATCCCGTCATTTTTTAATAAAAGCTCTATAGCATTTTGTGCTTCGATATCGGTGACTGTAATGATTTTGTCTATCAATTCTTTATTTAGTATCTGTCCTTCAAATCCCGCACCTATTCCTTGAATTGAATGTGGAATGCTTTTGGGCATAACACCGATTATTTCTACACTTTTATTGAATGATTTAAAATATTCCGCTATGCCCATTACAGTTCCTCCGCTTCCTATTCCTGCAATTACAACATCGACCGTCCCTTTTGTCTGTTTTTGTATTTCCGGCGCGGTCGAAGTTTGGTGAGCAATAACGCTTGAATAATTATTAAATTGATCAGTGTAAAATATATTGCTATCAAGCTTGGCTATTTTTTTTGCTTTTTCAATTGCTCCTGCCATGCCCTCATTTACAGGTGTTAATACTACTTGAGCACCGAACCTTTTCACCAAATGCTTTTTCTTTTCCGCGGTATTTGCGGGCATTACCATTATTGATTTATATCCTTTAAGAGAAGCAATAGCAGACAATGCTATACCCATATTCCCTGAGGTTGCTTCTATTAACGTCGTATTTCTATTTATTAACCCTTTGCTTTCAGCATCGCTGATAATTTGGAGTGCGCTTCGATCTTTGATAGATCCAAACGGATTGAAATATTCAAGCTTTGCAAACAAATACGCTTTTATAATATTGTTTTTTTCAAATCCTTCAAGACGGATTAATGGAGTGTTGCCTATTGCTTCTAAAATGCTATTTTTCATATTATCACCTCAATTAAGTATACAAAATTCAGAATGAAAAAATACACTTATTGTTTTTTTAAAGTTAAGAGAAACTCTTGAAAAATAATCATAAATGTGTTATACTATTAATATGATTTTTTTACGTTTTTTGAAAGGTGTTTTATGAAAAATACAATTAAAGTTTTACTGATTGTATCAATCATTTTGTTGATAATCTGTATTATTGGCTTAAGTATTCTTATCTTCATACCTGAACCTGATAACAAGGATGATTTAAACAAAGATAAACTCACTCACGGCACCATAAGTGAAATCATTCTTTCTGAAACCCAAGATGCGGGTGAGGAGTATATTGATAGAAGATATTTTGTCGGAGATTCAACCACCTATCATTTTTTTAAGGGCGGAGTTGATAAATCTCATATTCTTGTTCCCGAAAGCTTAACACTTATGCTCTCCTCTGATATTTTGTCAGTTGAGGTTGGAAGTGATGGATTAACTATTCCGCAAGCTCTGAAAAAAGCCAAGGCGGAAATAGTAATTATTACGATCGGTGTTAACGGC
>CAZLIB010000039.1:680-8606 GCA_964559465.1 uncultured Lachnospiraceae bacterium | reverse complement strand
CGAATGCCATATTGTCATATACGGTCATGTGAGGATAGAGAGCATAGTTCTGGAATACCATCGCAATATCTCTGTCCTTGGGTGCTACGTCGTTGACGAGCGTGTCGTCGATCCAGATCTCACCGTCGCTGATCTCTTCAAGTCCTGCGATCATACGGAGTGTTGTAGATTTTCCACAACCGGAAGGACCTACGAATACTATAAATTCCTTGTCCTGAATTTCCATACAAAAATCAGACACTGCGGGCTTTTGATCCTTAGCAGCCTTTTTGTCTGCATTTTCGTACACCTTGTACACGTGCTTAAGTGTTACTGTTGACATATTTTCTCCTTCTTGCGTTCTTTTGGCCGCTATATTCGGTGGCTAAATCAAAATGCCCCAGCGGTTTTCCTCAAACGCGGTTTATTAATACGATCTTCAATAGATTATGTCTCCAAAATGCATAATTTTTCTTTCAGAAAACCGTATTTTCACAATAATAATAACACAAAACAAGGCAATAATCAATACTTTTTTTAAAAAAATACTGTTTAACATAACATCACATCGCAAATATTATACATTTAAACACCAATAAATCAGGTTGTGTTCCGACTTCGCAGGAGTGATATTATCGCTCAGCGTTAGTGATATTTTATTCGTCTCTTAAACTTGCAAAACAATATCACTCGCCAAGGCGAATAAAACTGCCCAACCTCCCTATGAGAAGTTGGGCAACGGTATCCGTTTCTTTATTTATTGGAAATTATGCGCCTTGGCTGTCACCCGTAATTTCGAACTGAACGTTTGTAAATTCAACCACTGTTCCACGGTTTGCAAACATACCAACGTACATATATCCCGTGTCACGGGCAAAGAAGTCAAAGTCAGTGTGAGTAGCCGTGTACGTCTGTCCATTATATACAACGGTAACATTAACCACCTGACCAATTCTTTCAATGGTCATTGTAAATATATCCTCTGTCGCAACATCCTTAATACTCTCCTTACCCTTCTTAAGGGATGCGTTTTCTCTGTAGAAATTAGCCGATGCGGTTCCATCAGAATTCCAAAGCAATCCGGCAGTTACGTAGTTAGAGCTTACTCCCGCTCCGTCGCTTACGTTTATCAAGCAGTCATCGCGAAGCATAAGACCGAATGCGGATTGGTTTTTAGAGGTCGTCTTAACAATCCTGCCACTCACTGTAAGAGTAAAGTTCTTGCTTGCCTCTACCTGACGGAAAACAAATGCAAATCCATCTTCTGCAGAAGCTATTTTACCCTTTTCACTTCCCGAAACGTCCTTATCCTGACCTACACTGAATACTCCCTGAGAGGTTTCTTTTGCAATAAAGCCAGATGATGCAGACAAAGCAGAACCGCCCGTGCTGCCAAACGCCGTTCCGTACCAACCGTCAGTAATAGTAGTAAAATGATCCTTGGGTTGATAATTTTCAAGATCGGGAGCTGCATAGTCAACCACTACGTAATCGGGATTAGACACAAGATCAGCTTCCTTTGTGGGCTCCGCTATTCCCGAGCGTACGTAATCACCAATACCGTCAATCTTTTTAAGTTCACTTGCAATAAGATACGCAACGTATTTCGCGCCGTAAATATTAAGGTGAGTTTTATCAAGCGAATCCCAATTAGGCACCACAGTAGTTCCGTCAGCACCGTATTTACCCTGAAGCACGGCGTGATAATAGCTCGCCTCTTCAAAGCCAATAGATTCATATCTCGCCCTTGTGAGAGCAGTCAGGTCAATAACGTCGACACCAACCGCTGTACCGAGATCACGGATCGCCTGCGCATAGTCGCCCGTTGTGGTATTGTGTCCTTCGCTGTCGGAGTAATCATCATCGGTTGCCGCACGGACTATGGGTGTGCAGAGAATAGGGGTTGCGCCAACGGACTGCGCAAGCTTGATATAATACTCATAAAGATGATAACCGAATGACGAGGGATCTGTATAGGGCTTTGATGCGTCGGTAAATCTTGTGGCGTCATCACTCTTTTCGTCGTTGTGACCGAAGCCGATAATGAGAATGTCACCCTCTTTAAGACCGTTTTTGAGAGTTGTATAATTCGCCTCGGAAAGAAAGCTCTTTGAGCTTCTGCCCGACAAGGCGAGATTTTTAACCCTTGCTGCCTCATAAAGATAGTTCTTTAACTGTGTTCCGTAGCCATATCTGGGATAAATATAATCATCTGAGAACGAAGCAACAGTCGAGTCACCCACAAGATAAATACTGATTTCGCTGAGATTCACAGGATCGTCCTCGCCTTTCGTAGTAGTGGTAGTGGTTGTTTCCGGATTATCTGTAGGAAAAAGATCGCATGCTGAAAACAGCATTGCAAAAACAAGAAGAATAGCCAAAATAGAAATTTGCTTTTTCATAGTAATTCCCTTTCTTTTTTATTACAGATTAATTATATCACCGCAAAACATTTTTTGCAATATTTTTTCATAAAATAAACAAAAATTCTCCGCACAATGCGGAGAATTTGTCTATTTTTTCTTTTTCATAAGATCCTTTATTTCCTTCAAGAAGGTATCAACATCTTTGAATTCACGGTATACCGAGGCAAAACGAACGTATGCCACCTGATCGTGATCCTTGAGCTTGAGCATAACGAGCTCACCTATCTCACTTGTGGTAATTTCGTTTCTCATCTCGTTGTGAAGCCCAGCTTCTACCTCGTTGACTATCATCTCCGCATCAACGGGGCGCTTGTGGCACGCCTTGATAACGCCCGAAAGCAATTTGTTTCTGTCAAAAATCTCTTTTTCGCCACTCTTTTTGGTAACGAAAATTTGAGTTGCTTCAACCGTTTCAAACGTGGTAAATCTCTTTTGACATTCAAGGCACTCGCGGCGGCGGCGAATACTGCTTCCGTCAGCAGATGGTCTTGAATCTATAACCTTGCTATCAAAATATCCACAAGCTGGGCACTTCATAGGTAAAATCCTCTTTCAAATCAAATAATTTACCTTATAATACCATAATTTGTCTAATTTGTAAAGACATTTTTTTACACTCTCTGCTTTTCGTAGTCACGGAGAATATCCGACAAGCAGTAGGGTTCAGTCGCACTCGCAGCTATCTCACAAAACAATCGGTGAGCCTCACTTGACGCAGCGTGTATGCTGCCGCAGCAAAACTCCTTTTTGCTCTGCACTATGATAATGTAATAATCCCTATAAAACACGGCTCTGAGCAGCTTATAGCAAACCTCGCCGCTTTCCTTCTTGTCGATCAAAGTAAAATCCATATTAATCCCCCCTCGTTCTTATAAATTAATAATAGCATAAGTCCCCATTTAATAATTATTTGTTTTTTATGGCAAAAATGCCCGATTTTTAACATTTATTTCCATATTTTCAAACAATTTTGCATTGAAACTGATTTTTACATATTGTATAATATCTATGGAAAACAAATTCAAGGAGGAACTAATGAAAAATCTTATCTTATACATAAATACAATGTACCCGGCCGCATTTCGGGTTCTCTCGTTGGGCCTTGCCATTTTTTCGCTTTCGCTGATCCTTCTTGCAACGAGCCTGAGGGGAGAGATCCTCGCAGGAGAAAGCGATATTGTCTACCGATACCCGGATATGATAGAAAAGATACTGTTCCCTCTTTTTATTCTTATACCAATAACAATTCTCACCGATCTTAATGAAAGAAAAAAATGCAGAGAAAATTAATTTCTCTGCATTTTTTCTTTTTTAAAACGAAGTCATCTTCTGCATCGCGCAACCGACGTTGTGAACGGTCTTCATCGCCTTTCGCATCATTCTGCGGCGGCGCGCCGCCTTTGTGTTTGTAAGCATTGCTCCCGCAACGCCAAGCATCATCACTCCAACAACCGCACCGATCATAAGTCCCATATTACTCTTCATCATATATCCCCTTTTGCTTTTTATTTTGGTAATTATATCTTGCCCAAGCAAAAAGGAATTATTCACTATCTTTAATATTCATTTTAAGAATAATACTGTCAAGTGCGCGGTTTTTAAGACGGTAAATACTCCGCCTGGAAATGCCAAGAAGCTTAGCACACATCTCAAGCGTATTCCCTTTGACATAATAATGATACAACAGCATTCTCTCGCGGGCATCGTCAACAGAGAGTATTGCCACACGCAAAGAATACATTTGTGCATGAATGGCAGCTTCATCCATAATCTCACCGTCGCCAAATCGCTTGCCGTAAGCATGTGACGAATGCAGAACACTATTCATCCTTCGATACGATCTCAGCGCGCGGTCTGCTTCTACGCGCGTGAGCATTACGTTTTCTTCGATCAAACAACCTTCCATCAGCATCATCCTTTCTGTAAATAACCTATATATTGTCAATGATGAACATTTGTTCGCTTTTGAGGGTTTTTAAAAGCTCTGTTACCAGAGCGCATCAAAAAAATCGTCAATATCCTCACAAGAGAGAAAGCTCAGAAGCTCAGGAGAGATAAGCTCCTCGGCACACTCTGTGCAAAGTATCTTGCCATTTTTCTCATAATATTTTTCTTGCCCATAGACCCGCACCTCACAATTCGAGCAGGTCCCCGTGTGTTGCCCAAGCCCCGCAACGCGTCCGGCAAATGATGGACACGATGATGGGCAGACATACTGTCCGCAGTATTTACAAATAATAATCACTCCTTAATTTCCGTTTTCACTTGAAATTCACTTCAAAATGTTGTATAATAGTCAAGGCATGTCGCATTTTATTATGCCTCGACTTGATTTGAAATTTTCGGAGAGAAAATGGCGAACAAATGTTCTTTATTTGCATTATAATACATTTCTTTCCGTTTGTCAATAGATTTTTACCATATTTTTAAAATTATTTAGAAAGGAGTGTAACTATGCTTGCAATTACCGTAAATGAGCTTTCAATGTCCTTTGGGGCGCGCGATCTGTTCAAGAAGGTCAGCTTTGCGCTTGAAGAAAATGATAAGCTTGGAATAATCGGAACCAACGGCTGCGGAAAATCCACTCTTTTCAAAATAATCCTCGGTGACGTCGATGCAACAAGCGGAAACGTTTATATCGCCAAGAACAAGACCGTCGGCATTTTGACGCAGGACTGCGCCTTTGAGATCAGTGATCTCGTAGGCAAAAGCGCGCTCGAGCAGATGTATTCTGCATTCCCCGAGCTTATAAATATGGAAAATAAGCTTTCTTCCCTCGAAGAAAAAATGGCAAGGGCGACCGACTCTGACGAGCATCTTCGCCTGTCGGGCGAATATCACGACCTTTATACAAGATTTTCAGAGCTTGGCGGTCTTGACTACAAAAGCCGATGTGCGTCTGTTTTGCTGAAAATGGGATTTGAAGAACGCGCGCTCTCACTTGACGTGGACAAGCTTTCGGGCGGACAAAGAACGCGCCTTGCCCTTTCAAAGCAGCTCTGCCGAGAGCCCGACCTGCTCCTTCTCGACGAGCCGACAAACCACCTTGATATAGAAACAGTGCAGGTGCTTGAAAATTACATAAAGAGCTATAAAAAGTGCGTGCTTATAATCTCGCACGACCGTTATTTCCTTGACCAAGTGACGAACAAAACGCTTGCTATGGAGCACGGCGAGGCGAAGCTCTATAACGGAAACTATACCCAAAGCATGAAGCAGCGCGAGATCGACCGCGAGATAGCGGAAAAGCACTATATCAATCAACAACGCGAGATAGCGCGCCAAGAGGCATACATCGCACAGCAACGCGCATGGAATCGCGAACGAAATATCATCGCCGCCGAGAGCAGACAAAAAATGCTTGATAAGATGGTAAAGCTCGAGCGCCCCAAGGAAGCGCCAAAGTCCGTAAAAATTCAGTTCCGTCAAGCAATACCCAGTGGAAACGAGGTTTTGAGAGTAAGCGGACTTGCAAAATCCTTTGGTGAGAAGACCTTGTTTGAAAACGTTGATTTTCTTATCAAAAAGGGCGAGCGAGTTTTCATTATCGGTCGCAACGGCAGCGGAAAATCAACTCTTATGAAAATGCTTGTCGGCGAATGTGAGCTGACTGCGGGCTTTATCGAAGCGGGCTACAACGTTGAGATCGGCTATTTCGACCAGCAGAATCAAAACCTGACCGAAAGCAATACAGTCCTTGACGAGCTTTGGAACGCCTATCCCGACAAGCGCGAGTTTGAGATAAGAAGCGCACTTGCACGCTTCCGCTTCAGTGCAGAGGATTGCGAGAAGACGGTTTCAATGCTTTCGGGCGGAGAACGTGCAAGGCTAACACTTGCAAAGCTCATTCTTTCACCAATGAATTTGCTCATACTTGACGAGCCGACCAACCACCTTGATATTATGTCAAGAGAGGCGCTTGAAAGCGCGCTTGACGAGTTTGCCGGAACAATTCTCATCGTCAGCCACGACCGTTATCTTGTAAATAAGCTCGCAACGAGAATTATTGAAATAGATAACGAGCGCGCCACGGGTAAGGATTATATCGACTACCCCGTTTGGAGTGTGGGTAACGCGTTTGCCGAATACACAAATCACAAGGCAACGCACACGGTATCTTCCCTCTCTATCGAGAGCGAAAAAGCGCCCACGGCGCAAAAGGAAGATTTCCTCGCTCGCAAAAAGCAAGCAAGCGACGCGCGCAAAGAACAGCGCCGCATTGAAAACCTCAAAAAAGAGCAGGAGAAAATAGAAAAAGAGCTCGAACAAATCGAGATCGACCTCTTTGGCGAAGCGGCGACCGACTATAAAAAAGCCGCCGAGCTTACCGCTAAAAAGGACGCCCTCGAAGAACGCCTTATGGAGATCTATGAGGAGCTAGAATAAAAAAGGAACGGACTTGTCCGTTCCTTTTTTATTTGTCAATTTGTTTAGTGAATTTGCAATCAGGATAATTAGAACAAGCCAAAAACTTCCCGTATTTTCCCTTTTTCTCTATAAGTTTACCCTTACATCTAGGACATATGTTATTCTCGATATCTTCTTTCATATCCTTTATATTTTTTACATGTTCTCTATTACTTATCTCATTGCTTTTGTTGTTTGCAATCAATATATCATAGATATTTTTCATTTCTTCTAGAGATAATAAGACTTCAGAATTTTTATTCATTTTTTTGTTTATACTCCACGGAGAACAAACAAAATTAGATTTTATGTACTCAATATTACTCTTTACAAAAACTATAAGAGAATATATCGGAGTTTCCTCAGGAAGTAATTGTCTAATAGCATAAATATGTGTAAAATTTTGCTTAACTGGATTATAAAAATGATTTTTTACTTTACCATAATTAAGAACCTGTGTCCATTCGTGTTGGGAGTCGTTCCCATATATTCTTCCAGCATAGTTTTTGGTTTCTATAACATGTACACCATACGTATTAATTACTACATGATCTATTTGAGATGTTTTTCCGTTGTCAAGTTGCAATAATAAATTATTAATTACATACTTTTCTTTTCCTTCCTTTTCGACCGTTTCTCCTATTACAAATCTAACAACAAGTTCACCAATCATTCCCTTAAATGTTGGGGTTTTTACTAGTATAAGTATTGCAATAATAATGAAAAACAATAACATCTTATTTCTCCTTTTTTGTAATACAATTCATTAAAACATTAAATATTTTCATACATTTTATCACATTATTTTTACTTTTGCAATACTTTGTGGGGATTTTTTTATTATTCGTATAATTCATCAAATTGCCATTTGAGTGGGTTTTCGTAAATATATTTTACGTGTTCTTCATAATCCTTTTGGTTGCGGATAACGTGGTCGTGAAACAATTTTTGCCATATGTTTTCGCCTATTTGTTTCGTTACGGCTCCTTTGAATTGATTGATCATTGTACTAACCGTAGGGGCGCGCTTTGCGCGTCCGCATTCTTCATTAGGCAATATTACAACCATAATATGTAAATGGTTCGGCATGATCACGTAAGAGTTCAGTGATACT
>CAZLIB010000039.1:0-670 GCA_964559465.1 uncultured Lachnospiraceae bacterium | reverse complement strand
CATTATTACGTACGATGATAAATATGCATTTTCATATGTATCATTCCATTTGCTTAAATTTTCTTCAACTATAATGCCTAATTTCGATAATGGCAAATTCTGCGGACGCGCAAAGCGCGCCCCTACAAGTTCCCAATCAAAATTTTGCGTATCGAGTTCGCCGTTCCATAGTAATTTTTCTTTGTTTTTAGTACAAATCGTTATAAAATATGCTCCCGGTTCGGAATAATCGTATTCCTTTAACCTCAAATCTTTTCTTTTCGGCAAATTTTCACTCATTTTCATCACCACCAACAGCATTATAACACAAAACCCTCGGAATCAGAAGCATTCCGAGGATTTATAATTTTATTCAGTAGTATAGTTATCAAAATAACCTTGAATCCAAACGATTGGTGTTCCCTTGTCGCCCGAGCCTGAGGTGAGGTCGCAAAGCGAGCCGATAAGGTCGGTGAGCTGACGGGGGGTCGTTCCTTCACTCGCCATTTTACCAACGAGATTATCGTCCTTCTCAACGATACGCGCCTTGATAGCATTTTTAAGCGCGTCACCCGAAAGGTCTGCAAAATCATTGTCTGCAAGGTATTTGAGCTTCAATTCATTGGGTGTTCCTTCAAGTCCCGACGTGAATGCGGGGGAAACAACGGGGTCAGCAAGCTCCCAGATCTTG
>CAZLIB010000038.1:2883-8864 GCA_964559465.1 uncultured Lachnospiraceae bacterium | reverse complement strand
GTCGTTCCCGCATATATGGTAATGGATAACTATAATGCGCTTGGCGAGCTTGCAACTCTCCTTCCTTATGAAAACTGCGGTCACTCGCCTATGGTTGACTGTCCCGATAGGCTTGCAAAGGACGTTGTGGAATTTTTCGCAAAATAAAATATGATATTGCTGTTGCCTTTAATGGGGAATTTACAGGCACAAAGATTCGGCAGAGATATTGTTTTCTCTGCCGATTTGTGTTGGCGCCTTTAGGTGTGGAGTCAACCCTCGGTTGTAGCGGCCTTTTTTTGAAATAGTACTTGCAATATCTAAAAAAATGGTGTACAATTACATATGTTGTCCATTTTTGTAAAAAATGAAAGGTTTTATTGATGTCAAAGATAAGAAAAGTTTATTTTACAAAACTATTTACAAGAATATCTATACTTATTGCAAGTGTTTTGCTTTATTTTTTTGCTAACGATCAGTTTGAGGTAGTCGAGGGTTGGAATTTCTTCAAGAAATTTTCGATTTTTCACCTTCTTTGGGGAGCTTGGGTGTTTGATATGGTAACACAGCTAATTCCTGTTAAAAATATCGCACTTGGTTCGCAAAAGTTCTTTAAGGAGAAGTTTCGACCCGCACTTAATAAGATACTTGATAAGCAAAAGCTTAAGGAATACATAGTTAATACAAACAAGGCCGCAGGTAAGGTTATGGCACTTTGGGCAACGTTTATAGCGTTTTTAGGTGCGCTCAAGCATTTCAAGGTAATTGACAACAAGCATCTTTTCCTTATCAGCATCGTGTTTTACGTTTGCGACCTGATATGCGTGCTTATCTGGTGTCCCTTCCGTCTTATGCTGGGTAATAAATGCTGCACTACCTGCCGCATCTTCAACTGGGACCATATGATGATGTTTACACCAATGCTTTTCGTTGGAAGCTTTTTCTCGGTGTCACTTATCGTTCTTTCACTAATCGACCTTGTTATCTGGGAGCTTATGGTTTATTTGCATCCCGAAAGGTTTTGGGAGCACTCCAATATGGCTTTGAAGTGCTCGGAATGTACCGATAAGCTTTGCACGCAGTACTGCCAAAAGTTAAGAAAGCATTAAAATAAAAAAGCCGACAGATGTCGGCTTTTCTTTTATATTACAAGATATTTGTTTTTTACCGTGTCCTCGCCCTCGGGAATTGAGTTTTGTGTTCTTATCCTACGCTGACTTTCACCGTAAAGCTTTGCAACTGACCATATATCTGTATTCTTTTTTGGAAAGCAGAGAACAAGCTCGCCGCTTGTTTTTTTGAGCTTTTCACCAAAGGTCATTTCTTTAAGCCATGAGATTTTCGAATCACCTTGAACAAAACAACAGATATTGAGCTCACTGTCGATATAAAGCCGTTCTCCGTCGCTCCTTGCACGCTCTGCGGCAATGCTTGCCTGCGCACTCCAATTAAGTGCATCCGTATCAACGTCTGCGCCTCTGCAGTCAAATTCATAACGCATAGGGGAGGTGAGCGGACGAACTGAATACTCTCCGTCAAGATAATAGACTACCTGATAATCACAGCTGCCTTTAAGTATCAGCTTTCCGCCCTCGTGTGTAAGCTCCGAGGCGTTTACCTTGCCGCAAACGTCAATAATTTTGGCATCGGGTGAGAGCTTTGCTTCATCAAGCGTTAAGGCCTCGTTCTGTGTCAAGCTGCCGTTAAAGCATTTTACGGCGTTCATCACCCTCATCTCACTTGTGGCGGCTTCGGTTGCGCGCTCCGTGGAATATGCATCGGCGATATATGGCACGCGCTCGTTTTTTTGCGCTACAGCACAAAGAGTTACATTCAACTCAACGCTTATTCCGGTTTCCTCAACGTTCAAAACCTCGTCGCTGACAAATCCGTGCGCAGAGCATTCAAAGCCATTACTAATACCATCGCAATAAACGGTTGCGGAGAATGGCAACCTCCTGTTCATTACCATAGGATGCTCGCTTTCCGCATCGTTGCAGTAAAGCAGCTTAAGCAGAACATCACCCTTAATGCTTATTTTGTCTGTAGAGGATACACATTCGCTGACGAAAACGCTTGTTGAAGCGTCAACTATCCTCACACTGTCAAGAGCGGTGTCAAGGGATATATGATCGTTCAAGGTCAGCGGATCGCTAATACATTTTTTAGTGTTTAATGAATCCACCTCATAAATGAGGTTTTCAATACTCGCGGCATTGTGCGCGCCGATAAGCTCGGGCATGTAGATCGCGGGGGAAAGTGCCATCGCGCGGTAGGATACGCGCGTACGAACGTTTATCTTCCTTGGACCAAGCACGCGTGTATTTACAGTATCAAGGTGGCAAAAAGGAATAACGCTCACATCGTCAGTATTTACGTTGTGCGCATTGAATTCAAACGGTGCATTGATCGAGTAGGTGTCGTTAAGAGTGGCGTCATATAGCGCGCCGTCTGCTCCAAGATAAAGTATTTTGCATACGATTTCGCCCGAAAGCTCTGCTGAGCCATTTCCAATATATTCACTGGGAGGCAAAACATTTACGCGCGTCCATAGCAGGCGGCGTATCTCACTTTTATAGTCGGGCAGGGAAAAGTCAGAGTTGACTTCTACCGACAGATGCTTGTCGCACACGGGCATCTGCGGAAAGTAACCTATATTGCTTTGAAAATTTTCCATATATTCAGCTCCTTTGTTTTTTGGTAAAATATATGCAAAATGGAGTTGAAATATGAAAAACAAAAGAAAATCAAGATTGTTTATTAAAAAATTAAAAATAATTGATTTTTTCTTACATATATGGTATAATTAATGCGTTAAATCAATAAATAAGTGAATAATCATACATTAAGCTGAATTTTACTTCAAAATTAAGGAATCTTTGAACAATGAAAAAAGACTTAAAAACAAAGCTAATAAACAGAAAAATTAAAAAGCCTGATCCGATTCTCATGTCAATAGGTATGTGGGTGTTGGGTATTATGAACAGGCACTATAAGGTTGAATTCGGTTATGACTATGATCCGGGATCGATCAAGGATCAGCCAACGATCCTGCTTTCCTCGCACGCATCGCGTCTTGAATTTATCTATTCGATCTATGGCTTTGGGCGAAAGGATGTAAACGTAGTATGTGGCTATCAGAACATACTAAAAAAAGGGCTTTACAGCTTATTTATCGCGTTTGGCGTAATATCAAAGTATTTATACCAGCCTGATTTTTTGTGTGTAAAGAATATGTTAAGAGTTCTTAAGCGGAACGGTGCGATAGGACTTTTCCCGGAGGGGATTCAGTCAACGAGTGGAAGCACTCACCCGATTAATCCCGCAACGGCACAGTTTATTAAAGGCAGTAAGGCAAACATCGTGGTGTGTACCACAAGGGGTGCATATCTGACTACTAACAGATATTCTTCGGACCGCAAAAAAGGGTATATAGGCATAAGCTATAGCTTACTTTTCACTCCCGAAATGCTTGAAAAGCTTACCGAGGAGCAGATTTATGATATGCTTTTGGAAAAAATCAGATATAATGATTTTGCCTATAATAAGGTGGCTCGAAATAAGTACGTAGGCAAAAAGCCCAATGCTTTTGGAATTGATAAAATACTATACAAATGTCCCGATTGCAAAGAGGAGCATACCTTGCACGTCAAAGACGATACTATAGTATGTGAAAGGTGTGGCTTTAGTGTAAGAGTAAATGAATATTACGATTTGGTCGATATCAAGGGCAAAGCAAGACCTGCTGATATTGACGAGTGGTACAAATGGCAGCGCAGATGTGTTGCAAATGAAGTCAAAAATGATGATTTTGAGATGTCCTTGAGTGGCACCTTGTGTACGTTAAAGCTTGATAAATTAAGAAAAGCTCCGAAGAACAGAGAAGCTTTATCTGTTGGAAGTGCAAGAATTACCAATCAAGGGCTTTCATTTTCCGGAACACTCAATGGAAAAACCGTTGATTTTGATTTCCCTGCAAGATCAATATATTCGCTCACCTGTTCAACAAAGGGATATTTAGAGTTTTATCACAACAATGACTATTTTATGATAGTTCCTGATGAAAAGGACTCTTGCCTTATCAAATGGACGCTTGCATCAGAGGAGATACATAATCTTTACGACGAAAAGTGGAGATCTGCTTGCGCGGATGTCTACGACTATAGCAAAGGAGATATTTATGGGTAAATCAACAGAAATGGATGTAAAAGTAAAATTTGGGCTAAAGAGCTTCATTACGGTCGTTGCAATATTGCTTGCGGTTTTGATATTCGTTGGTGTTCTTACCTTTGTGATACCCGCGGGACGATATACTATCTACACAACGGATGAGTCGAAAATAGGTCAACCGTTCTATGAATATACCACTGATGAGTCGCTCAATAAGCAAATTGTGATTGATTCCTATCGCGAGCTTACCGACGAAGAAAATGCTTCACGTCTTCCTGTATGGCGTTGGTTAACTTCACCGTTTGAAGCTATGGTTCTCGGCAGCAATAGTGCAAATATGCTGATGATCATCGCGCTCTTGTTAGTGCTTGGAGGCACCTTTAAGGTGCTTGAGGAAAGCGGCGGACTCGTTTCGCTCGTAAGAGTGATAATGGTCAAGCTTCACTCTAAGCGCTTTGCGGCTATTTGGGTAATTACCGCAGTTATTATGATCTTATCTGCCGTATTCGGCCTACAGGAGCAGCTTCTCATCTTGTATCCTGTCTTTGCTATGCTTTGCACGGCACTTAACTGGTCGCGCTTTACGGCTATCTCATTTGTCTTGATCGCCTCGGGCGTTGGATTTACAACAGCGATTACTAATCCCCTGACAATAGGAACTGCATCTATTGCCGCGGGCGTTAGTGTTACTGACGGATTGTGGTACAGATGCATCATCTTTTGTGTAATGTACGTTGTTACTTCGCTTTTCTTGACTTATTTGGCTAAACGCGATGAAAAGAAGGCGACTGAAAAGTTTGATGTTCAGAGCTTTGTAATGGTTTCTGAAGAAGAGCATAAAGATGATATTCGCAAGGCGAAAATGATCATCGCACTGTTTTCGATCGCACTTTTGGCAGTCATCATCACCACGTCAATAGCCGCGCTCAGATCACTTGCAATGGTATTTATGGCGGTTGCGTTTATCGTTGGCACGGTTATTATAGGCAAGGTGTTGCTTGGTACTTATAAACGCCTTGGCAAGAGCTTTGTAAAGGGCGTTAAGGACGTTCTTCCTTCAATCGTAATCATTATGATTGCCTTTGGTATTACATATATAGCTCAGCAGGGAAATATCTTGCATACAATATTCTATTATTTCTACAACTCCGTAACGAATATTTCGCCCTATCTTGCAGTAATTATTTTGTATATATTTGTGCTTATTATTGAATTCTTTATTCCAAGCGCATCTGCAAAAGCGGTTTTGATAATCCCAATGCTTACTCTTGCTCCGATCGAGGGTATCAGTAAGACAGTTATCATCTTGACTTACTTGTTTGCCGATGGATATACGAATGTCTTGTATCCAACCTGCGGCACGTTGCTCGTAGGACTCGGACTTGCAGACGTAAGCTTTGCAGAATGGTTCAAGAAAACAATAGTTTTCCAGCTTCTCCTGTTCATTCTTTCACTTGGATTTTTGATGCTTGCTGTATTTATCGGACTGTAATACTTAACAATAAAAAAGGACACCGCTTGGTGTCCTCAACGTTTGGCGGAGAAGGAGAGATTATCTAGGAACGCAAGCGTTCCGTTGCACTGTTGGCGTTACCGCATCACACATCGCAAAAGGGGTTTTGCTCGTGCTCTGCGACGCCTGCCACTCCTTAGCGCTCCCTTCATCGCCCACCGGGCGCGGTCGCGCACGTCCCTCTCGCGCCACCCGTCGCTCTTACGACTTTAAACACCCTGTTTTCAGCAAAAAACAAAACCACCCGATTGGGTGGTTTTATTTTTTGGCGGAGAAGGAGAGATTATCTAGGAACGCAAGCGTTCCGTTGCACTGTTGG
>CAZLIB010000038.1:0-2783 GCA_964559465.1 uncultured Lachnospiraceae bacterium | reverse complement strand
AAAAACAAAACCACCCGATTGGGTGGTTTTATTTTTTGGCGGAGAAGGAGAGATTTGAACTCTCGCGCCGGGTATATCCGGCCTACACCCTTAGCAGGGGCGCCTCTTCGGCCTCTTGAGTACTTCTCCAAAATACTTACGCGAGCTGCCGCTTCCATCTCGCTCACGCCCAATCATTATATATGATTTTTGCACGTTTGTCAATAGCTTTTGCCTAAATTTATTTATTTTTTATGTTTTGCTTCGTCAATTATATGAACGCGTTCAAAAATAACTCTTGCATTATTGAATATTTCGTGATAGAATATGTCTAACGCAGAAAAATTTGCAATTCTGCGTCACTTGTGCCTTGAAAAAGGATAGAATGGAGCATCTATGGCAAAAGACAATAAGGAGCTTTGGCGCGCGCTGAAGTTCACAATCATATCGCTCAGTGCAGGAATCATTCAAATAGGCTCGTTCACGCTTCTTAATGAGCTTGTGCTAGGCGAGGAGAGGGCTGCAATATCGCACTTTATTGCACTTGTACTTTCGGTGGTATGGAATTTCACCATCAACAGAAAGGTAACGTTCAAATCCTCAAACAATATCGTAAAATCTATGATACTTGTTGCGCTTTTCTACGTTGTTTTCACACCTGCTTCTACAGCATTTATGGCATGGGCAACTGGCGCGGGCTGGAATGAATATCTTGTTGAGGCGCTCAATATGCTTGCAAATTTCGTGCTTGAATATCTTTTCACAAGATTTGTGGTGTATAGAAACTCCTGCGATACCGCAGTGAAAAACGGTGAAAAATCCGAATAATAAAAAAATCGGGCATTTGCCCGATTTTTTTATTGACAAATGGAAATAGTTGTGATATAATGCTTTTTGTTCCGTAAGGGAGTAGCAACCGCCGAGAGCGGAGCAAGTCAACATACTGGCAGGAGCCTGGCTTGCTTTAATTTGCAAGACTTACGTATATCTTAGGGGAGAAATCCCCGTAGCTATACGTGGGTTTATTTTTTTTGCCATTCTCCGCGTATAGTAAAAATGCTTTTTATTTTTGGGGGAATTAAAATGAAATTAACGTTTGAATTTTTTGCGGTAAGCATAATGTTTGGCTTTGGACTTGCTATGGACGCTTTTTCGGTTGCCTTAGCTAACGGAATGAACGAAAAGAGAATGAAGGTTGGCAGAATGTGCACCATTGCGGGTGTTTTCGCGTTCTTTCAGGCACTTATGCCGCTTCTTGGATGGGTTGCGGTGCATACCATTCTTGAATATTTTCACGGTTTTTCAAAATTCATTCCATATATCGCGCTTGCTCTTCTTGCATATATCGGCGGTAAGATGATTTGGGAAGGACTTCACAAAAACTGTGACTGCGAGGATTGTGCGGTCGGCTTTATGGGACTTATAGTTCAAGGAATCGCCACGTCCATTGACGCCCTCTCGGTCGGACTTGATATTGGACATTACAATTTCTTTGAGGCGCTCGTTTGTGCGGTAGTAATTGCGATCGTTACCTTTATTATTTGTATGGTTGGCGTTTACATCGGCAAAAAGTTTGGCAATATGCTTTCAAGCAAGGCAACCGTTTTCGGCGGCGTGATACTCGTTTGCATTGGTATTTACATATTTATTAAAGGCATTTTAGGAATTTAATATATCAAAAAACAGCAGAAACATCTGCTGTTTTTTGATATTGACAAAAGAATTAAAAAAATATATAATGAAATTGCAAAACCCATTACACTTTTTTAATAATTTGTTGACTTATATTTATGAAGAAAAACGAAAGGGGACGCATTATGAAATTGTTAGTAAAAAATCTCGCTAAAATGCTCGTTGCAATTATAGCCGTTACCTTTTTGCTTTGCGCGTTCGCCTCTTGCTCATTGGAATATAAAGGCAAGGAGATCGTGTCTATTGAAAAAACAAGCGTTGATTATATGGGGGGTATAACGAGTGGGCAAATCCTATATTTGAACACTGGCGAGATATATAGCTTTTATAATAACCCTTATTTGCCCGAGGAATCGTATGAAAACAAGCTTGAATTTTCTTATGATCCTGCGCTCAGCAATGAGATAGTAAATGAGTTTTATAAAATCGGTATTTTTAACCTTAGGTCAAGATATGAGCCGTTAACTCCTGTTATGGACGGCGGCGGCTGGACGCTGACTATAACCTATGCCGACGGTTCGACTAAAATTTCAAGCGGATCTAACGCTGGACCTTATACGAAATTTGAAAAAGCCGGCAAGGTCTTTTATGATATAACCGGCGGTGATTTTATATCTGCACCGTCAGGTGAATATAAATATGCGCCGCCCATCTCTATAGGTCTGCAGTATTTTGACGAGCGGACGAATACAACCTATGTCAACGGTACTTCCGTCAGCACATACAGCTGTACTTGGCGAGGACGGGATATTACCGCTAAAGACGGAGAACTTCAGCAGCTTGAAATAATTAACGGCTTTGACTATACTCTTACGGTGTATCTGCAGAGCTATTACGATCAATTCACGAGCGCAAGGGTATATTCTTATACCGATGATCCGAGCAGAATGCAAGAGGTTGAGATTACTGTTAAATCAGATTTTGAGCTCGACGGAATAAAAAGAAGCATGACCTTTGCTCCGGAAAGAAACAAAAATTACATTGTTTATCTGGAATTTAAGCTCGGTAATGCGGAATATCGTTTTTCAACTTATGAATAATAACAAAAGGACACTCAATTGCGTGTCCTTTATTTTTTATTATCTGACCTTATCCGCAATTTCCTTTGCGAT
>CAZLIB010000037.1:0-8869 GCA_964559465.1 uncultured Lachnospiraceae bacterium | reverse complement strand
AATATCAAAATGCTTAATGGTTTCATCAGATTCTTCTCTTTCAAGTCTCGTAAGACTTGGATTTTTTCATTGTAACAGAGGGAAAGAAGGATTCACCGTTGCTTGCAACGATTATTAATTTTTATTGCAAAACTCGCTTTTTTATGCTATAATAAATCAACTAAATTTATAACGGTGAACATTATGTCAAAAGTAATTAAAGATAAAAGATTCAGTCTTACCAACAATCAGCTGAAAATAATAGCGATGATAAGTATGCTTATCGACCACACAGGTCTTATGTTTTTTCCGCATAACCCTATTTTCAGAATTATCGGGCGCATCTCCTTTCCTATTTTCGCTTATATGATAGCCGAGGGCTGTCAGCACACCAAAAATCGTAAAAGGTATCTTGGAACTATCAGTGCTATGGCACTTCTGTTTCAGGTGGTCAATTTCTTATTTGCAAATGACCTGTATCAAAGTATATTCTATACCTTTGCTCTCTCCATTGCTATCATCTTCTCTATTGATTCGTTCATAAATAACAAAAATGCGCAAAACAGAGCTTTAATGATCCTAATTCTCGTGCTTTTAATATTTATCGGTGTTGGTTGTCCCCTGATATTCAAGAGCAGTGGTTTTGCCGTTGATTATGGCGTTTGGGGTATTTTCCTGCCCGTTCTTATATATTTTGCACCAAGCAAAAAGCACAAACTCATATTCACTGCTCTTCTTATCATTGCAATGTCGATTATCTCAAGCAGAATTCAGTGGTGGGCGCTTTTTGCAATACCGCTTCTTATACTCTATAACGGCAGGCGCGGTAAGAGAAATTTAAAGTATCTGTTTTATGTATTCTACCCTGCGCACCTCGTCTTACTAACCACAATATATCTTTTACTTGTTATGCTTGATATCCTTTAAGAAAAAACGCCCTGATCTCAGGGCGTTTTTTACATCAAGCTAATGATATAATATATTATACCGTATATCGCACCCGACAAAATGCCGTAAAGCAAGACGGGGCCTGCAACCGTGAATATCTTTGAGCCGACACCAAGAACAAATCCCTCGCTCTTACTGTCTATCGCAGGCGAAACGACAGAATTCGCAAAGCCTGTGATGGGAACGAGCGTGCCTGCTCCGGCAACCTTTCCTATCTCGTCAAAAACACCAAGCGCAGTCAAAAGCACGCTTATAAACACAAGCGTAACCGACGAAAGCAAGCCCGCATCGTCTGCAGAAAAGCCGAGCGCAAGTCGGTAAATATCGTTAAAGGCTTGTCCTATCGCACATATAAGACCGCCAATAAGAAAGGCATTAAGGCAGTTTTTGCCTATTGGCGAGCGCGGCGCGTGCGCATCGGCATATTTCTTATACGTTTCCTTACTTAAATTAATATATATCACTCCCTTCCTAAATTTATTTTTCCAAAAAAGTAAAAAAATATTACAAAGCTATTTACTTTTTTAATAAAAAATAGTATAATAAATGTGTATGAAGAATTTCAACTCTTAAAGGAGGTTTATTTATGTCCACATGGAGAGAGCTTCGCCGAAGCGTTAAGAAGGTAGCCAGTAAGGCAGTTTCAAAAACGGGAGATCTTAGCGACACCGCTTCCCTTCACGTTAAGCTTGCAAGAAAGGAAGCTTTGCTTGCAGATATTTACGAGCAATTTGGCAGAGTTGCTTATCAGAAAATAAAAACAGGCGCTGATGTTGACCATAAGCTCAAGGTGCTTACTGAAAAGATAGACGTTGTTCGTGCAGAGATCTATGCTATCAATCGCTCGATCGAGGCAAAAAAGCTTGCAAGAGAAGAAAATATTACTTGCGCAAGAGAAGCTGAGATCGCAGTTGAACGAGCTGAAAGACGAGCAAAAGAAAATAACGATTAATCTGATTAATAAAAAACCACCGACTCGGTGGTTTTTTATTGTTATTTGTTATTATATTAAATTTTTGCATCCCAAAGTCCGCAGAAGCTGTCAATTGGGTCACTTCCCTTGAAAGCGTCAGGACCTTTAAGAAGCGCCTCAACAAGTGCTTCCATTGTAGAGGGCTTGGAGTCATACGCATTGATATAGGTCCTGAGCTGAGGCATATCTGCAAGCATTGTGGGAGCATTTACGCTGATACCTACAACGGGAAGCTCAAACACGTACCACGGGATCTCACCGCCGCCCTTGGAGAAGCCAAAGGAGGGTCTGCCGCTGCCAACGTCGCAAAGTGTGATAACAAGATCCTGACCTGCAACGAAATCATCAATGGCATTCTTGCCCGCGAAATAGATATTGATATTTGGCTTTTCGCCTCTTGCGATCTGCTTCTGCATCTGATCCATAGGGCTTTCGTAAATAAATGCATCAAATCCCTTTTCGATAAGACGGTCGCGAAGATCCTCTGCAGGATTCTTTCCTCCGCCCATGCCCATTGCCATCTTAGCAAGAGCTTCAAGAGGATTGGCAGCACCCTTGATGTGAACGATCATTATCTTCTTATACTTATCGGGAGTGATGGGAAGAACTCCCTCGTCCTTATATTTAACGAGTGTAAGTGCATCCTTGCTTATAGAGTCGGAAACTGCCTTGTATTCGGGCTTACCAAGACGCTCTGCAAGGTCAGAAGCAGGTGTTGAAAGCTCTTCTCTTGACTTCTTGTTAAGTCCCATATGTGCCTTAAGACCGAGAATTCTTGTAAGTGCATCTGTCATTCGTTCCTCGCTGATGACACCATTTCTGTATGCGTTGAGCATTGTTTCAAAGTCCTCATCGGGATCGTTGAAGAAAAGGAACATATCACAGCCCGCGTTGATGGATGCGGGAAGCATCTCGCGGCGTGTCATTCTGTTTGTCATAGCGATCATATGAGAAGCGTCGGTAACTATCATACCGTTAAATCCGAGCTTTTCACGAAGAAGACCTGTCATGATCTCGGGGCAAAGAGTTGCGGGGAGCATCTCGTCGTCAGTGATACCGGGCTTGACAGCTCTCATATACTCGGGCATCATAATATGGCCGCCCATAATAGCGTCAAGGTCTGCGTCAATGAGTGTTTTATAAACTTGACCGTATGTTTCCATCCACTTCTCTTCTGTGAAATCGTTTATATTATTGCTCATGTGAGCGTCACGGAAATCAATACCGTTGCCGGGAAAATGCTTTGCAGCGCAAGCAAAGCCGTCTATAGTGTGCGCGCCCTCAAGATATGCCTTGCTCATCTCAGCAACACGCTCAGGGTCGTTACCGAATGCACGTGTAACAACCTCTGTGTTTTCCCAGTTATAGTGAATATCACAAACGGGAGCAAAAGCCATATTACAGCCGATAGCAGATGCTTCTTCATTAGCACATTTGCCAAGCTGATAAGCATACTCATTCTTGCCCGTTGCACCAATTTTAATTCCGCTTGCAATAAATGTACCGTTTGTGCAGGAGCCATTTCCACCCGCTTCAGTATTACAGGCAATAATAAGCGGGAGCTTTGAATATTTTTGAAGCGTTGAATTGTGCTGTGCGATCATATGACCGGGCACGTTGTTGTAACGAATGCCGCCCACGTGATATTTTTCAACAAGATTTTTAAGATACTGCTCGTCAATTCCCATTGTAAGCTGGAAGAAAAGCTGACCAACCTTTTCCTCATCGCTCATACCTTTAATCGTGTCATCTATCCATTTGATATCCTCATCGGAAAGATAAAACGGCTTATCCTTAAGATTAACCATAGTTTTCTCCTTTTTAAGTAAATTTATTCTCCAAGATTTTTTAAAAACTGTTTTCTTTTTGCAGATTGATACTCACCTGCGTAAGTGCCGTTGACTAAGCGTTCAAAGCCCTCGTCCATAAACTCTTGCCAGCTTTCTCTTTCTCGTTTAACAAGAATGGGATAATAATATACACCATTCTTCTCTGCCGCCTGCATATCACCCAAAGCATCACCGCACATAAGCACCTTATTTCTTTCATAGCCATACTTTAAAAGTTCACATATACAGAACGCCTTACTGCCCACGTTTTGCGCAAGAACTACGTCCGTGTGCTCTAGAAGGCGGTGTTTCTCCCATTCCTCAAGCACCGCCTCAAGATTTGCACTCGAAACTATAGCAACGTCCGCGTACCTGTGCGCATACTCAAGCGCTTCACGGGCAAGCTCAAAGGGGAGCTTCTTTTCGTCGGGAAGTGCGTTTATCGAATTATTAACTGTCTTGCTCCAAGAAAGCGCTTTTTTGAATATTTCATCACCGCCCGCATCGATCTCTCTCTGAATAGCGGAGTTTGAAAGTTCGGGGCTGATCTCTGCCCAGATCACAAGGTGCTCGATTCCGTCTATTCTTGTGTATTTCTTATCAATTTCGTCAAGCGCCATCGCAAGTCCCTTAAAGCGATTCATACCACGTGTTATAGTGTAAAGATTCATATCGTTCCAGCGCGCAAGTATCTCGTCGCGCCACGCGTCAAGTCCCCACTCGTCAACCATACAGGGACCAAAGCAAAGAACGTGCTTGATGTCCATTGTATCCATCGCGCAGCCGTCACTGTCAACGCAAACAAGATACTCTTTTTGCTTTTTATAGTTTTTCAATGTCATAAGAACATTTTCCCCCATAATAATTGTTATTTTTATTAATATTATACACAAAAAACCACTTTAAAACAAGTGGTTTTGGTTGTTATGTTTAGTTTTTAACAAATTTCTCCGTATTAAACAAATCTATGACAAAAAAATTATGAATTCTTGCTTAAGGATATCCATTTCAAGCGGCTCATAGTAGAAATGTGTTGAATTTTTAAGCTCCACAACGTGCATCTGCGACTCGTTCCGAAGGATTTTCACCGATTTCGGCGAAACAAGCTCATCAAGAGCGGATTGATATGCCGTGCAGGGCGTTTTCAGCTCTCCAAGGCTCTTACGCGTTTCGGCTATCATTTTGAAAAGATCCAAAAATCTCGGTATCCAGCCAAGATAACGAAATACTTTGTCGCTCTCGTCAATTCCATAGCTTTCCTTTAACCCAACGAGCTTCAGATCATCGTTGTCTATCTTATCGAAATATACCTTCAGCGCCATTCCGATCATTCGCACTCTTACACGAACCTTTATCGGTACGGCGATGCAGAAAAGACGTGTCACCTTAGGATTTTTGATTGCCTGTCTGATGCTCATAAGAGTTCCCATTGAATGCCCCACCATATATAATTCATCGTGAGTTTGAAGAAGCTCCTCTACTGCATTTTCAACGGACCTTTCCCACCCTTTCATTGAAGAACGGGAAAAATCACGAACTTTCCTACAGTGTCCGTCGGTAACCATCGCCCAGACCGAATAATTATCGGGTATAAGCGGAATAAGCTCCCTGAAATGATTGGGCGTGCTGAGTATTCCGTGAACTAAAAGCACGGCAACACGCGCACCGTCAACCATTCTCTTGTATTCAACGTGCTTGCTCATTTAAATCACCTCTTAAGATAATAATACCACGATTTGCCCCGATTTGCAATAAGAAAAAGGAGCTTTTTCAAGCTCCTTATCTTATTAATTCAAAAATCTTGATAAGAAAGTCCTTGCTCGCTCCGTTTTGGGATTTTCAAAAAATTCCTTTGGGTCTCCCTGCTCGCAGATAACTCCCTCGTCGATAAAGATAACGCGGTCGCTGACGTCGCGCGCGAACGCCATTTCGTGAGTGACAACTATCATCGTAAGTCCCTCAGAAGCAAGCTCACGCATTACGTCAAGCACCTCACCGACCATCTCGGGGTCGAGCGCTGACGTCGGTTCGTCGAAAAGGATCACCTCGGGGTCCATAGAAAGCGCGCGCGCAATAGCAACTCTCTGCTTCATACCGCCCGAAAGCTGTGCAGGACGAGCGTTTATATACTCTGCCATTCCAACCTTAGAAAGATACTTCATCGCGTTTTCTCGCGCTTCTTCCTTGCTTCTTTTAAGTACGACCGTCTGCGGACGAACACAGTTGTCAAGCACGGTCATATTGTTAAACAAATTGAACTGCTGGAATACCATAACTATCTTGGAACGGTATTCGTTAATGTCTATTTCGCCGCCGAGAACGCTCTGTCCGCGGAATGTTATATCGCCGCTTGTAACGTCCTCAAGAAGATTGATGCAGCGAAGCATTGTACTCTTACCCGAGCCCGATGAGCCAATGACCGAAATGACCTCATTCTTTTTAATTTCAAGGTCAATTCCCTTCAATATCTCGCGTCCGGAGAAGCTCTTTTTAAGGTTTTTTAATGTAATTACGTTTTCCATTATCTGAACACCTTCTCTTCCTTTTTGACGCGTATCTCTGCGCTTGGGTCGGACTGTGAACCGCAGATCGTATAAGAATCACTGCCCGCAAGCTTCTTCTCGCAAAGGCGAAGGATTCTTGTAACACTAAAGGTCATAATAAAGTACATCACACAAACGATAAGATATGTTTCAAATATATCCCACGTCATCATTTGTATCTTATTTGCCATGTAGTAAAGCTCCATAACGCCTATAACGTTAAGAACGGACGTATCCTTGATATTGATCACAAACTCGTTGGAAATAGAGGGCAAAATATTTCTCATAACCTGTGGAATAATTACGTTAGTCATTGCTTGCCAATGCGTCATACCCACACTGTAGGCACCCTCAAACTGTCCTTTATCAATGGATATAATACCACCGCGCACGATCTCGGTCATATACGCGCCCGTATTGATAGACACGATAAAGATGCCAGCGGGGATAAGGGGGAGCGTATTGCCATTATTCATAAAGGCATAACCCCAATAGATAACCATTGCCTGTACCATCATAGGAGTACCGCGGAATATCTCAACATAGCAAGCAATAATAAAGTTTATCGCCTTTTGCAAAAAGCAAATCGCATTACTTTTTGACAATGGTATGGTTTTGATTATACCTGTCAATAAACCAATTACAAGACCAAGTATCGTACCTATAAGGGCAATGAGCATAGTATAACCCAAGCCCTCAAGCAGATAGGAATAATATTTTGTTAAAATATCAATTACGTTTTGAAAAAAGTTCATTATTAGTTCGCTTTCTTATAGATTATTACGAGATTGGAGTTGTAGTAGCAATCTGTAAAGTCAACCTGCTCTTCTCTTTCTTCTGTGGGGCTCATACCTGCGATAATTCCATCGTAAGTACCTGCCTGAAGGCCGGGAATCAAGCTATCCCACTCAACTGCGTAAATTTCAAGAGCCATGCCAAGCTCTGCTGCGATATATTTTGCAACCTGAACGTCATAGCCGTTTGCGTAGAAGCTGCTACCCTGAATCTTAACTGCACCGTTAACATCAGTTGTCTGAGTCCAGTTGAAGGGCGCGTAGTTACATTCCATAGCTATTTTAAGAGTGCCGTTTGATGTATTGGTATTATTGGAAACGAGAGCAAGTGTCTCGCCAAGCGCCGCGTCGGTATCAGCACTCATAGTAACGATCTGAGACATAAGCGAAGAGCGTATTTCCGCACTGATGCTTGCAATAATGGGGTTAACCTTTGCAACCATATCACTGCCTGATCTAAAGGCAACCGCGATACCCGTATCAGCATCAGTAGCTGTAAAGCCCGTTGAGTTATTTACAAGGGGAATAAATCCAAGACTTGAGTCTGATTCGACCACGGAGAATGCCGTGGGTTCCTCTGCAACGTAGCCGTCAATAGCACCGCTTTTGAGTGCAACGAGAAGCTTTGCGAAATCCTCGTATTCCTTAACGGTAACGTTATCAAGAGTATTGAGAGCATCAAGATGGAAGGTGCCGCTTTGCGCCGCTATGGTAGCTCCTGCGAGTCCTGAAAGGTCGGTTGCACCCGAAATATCAACGTGAGTTCTGTCGTTTGATCCGAGAGTAGTGAAAATAACCGTAGCCGCAATAATTACTGCAACCACCGCACAAATAATGATAAATTTTCTGTTCATTGTTTTTACCTCTTTTTTTATGAATTTTTGCAAAATAAATAGGTCGGAGCAAAGTGCTCCGACCGCAAAAACCCATACAAGTTTAACAATTCGAAAGCAAGCACTCCACAAAAAAATGTGACAGTCAAACGGGTATTTCCCGCTTGCCCAGCAGTCCTGCCCTCAAAAGCAGTTCCACTTCGGCGATATTGCCTCACTCATACATCATAGGTGTTTGAGCACCCACGCACAAGCTAATCTTTATCGCGCCTCTAACTATTCTTTAGTCCGAATATTTAATTTACTTGACCATTGTATCACACCAGTCATATAATGTCAATAGGTTTTTTAAAATTTCACTTGACAATATTGTATTTTTATGGTATATTTAATAAGTTGAATAACGAGGTGTAGCGCAGGTGGTAGCGCGCCAGTTTCGGGTACTGGAGGCCGCGAGTTCGAGTCCCGCCACTTCGACCAAAAGAAAAGCAACCCACAAGGGTTGCTTTTCTTTTTCTTTTGATCGAAGCGGTGGATTGACTCGAACTCGATCCGCGAAGCGGAATGCGAGTGCGTACGTTTTCCCGAAGATCTAAAAGCTTGCTTTCAAGGCGCAGGGAAAACGTTTTTGCCGAAGGCAAGCCGCCGCCACAATAAACAACAACCCTTGTGGTTGCCCTTCTCTTTTTGCTTAGTACTTGGGCTCGTGTTCGGTAATAATTCTTGTCACCGTGCCGTCGGAAAGAAGCTTTTCAATTGCTCCGTTGATGGCATCGGTTAGCTCAGGATTGGCACGTCTAAGATAGAAGATAAAGTCGCGACGGTTTGCGTTAAAAATGACATTTGAAGGGTCAGCAATCTCGTTGCGCGCAGAATTCTCTTCCAGACCTACAATGCAGTCTGCTTCACCGTTTTCGAGAAGCGGAAGAAGATCCTCAAAGTCGTAAGTCGAGAAGGTAACGTCAAGACC
>CAZLIB010000036.1:0-9130 GCA_964559465.1 uncultured Lachnospiraceae bacterium | reverse complement strand
TTCAACGTCGTTGATCTGATATGAGTACGTATGCACAGAACCGTCTGCCAAGGGGCTTGTATCTTCATTGAGGTAGCCAATAGCATGCTTCACTGATTTGCTGTTGACACTGTCATATACAAATCTATCCTCGGTAATTCTGCCAATATTATCGTATGCGAATGATTCTTCACTGATCTTTGTTTCCGAAGAATTAAAGGTGCCTATTCTTACCAATCGTCCTTTGTCGTAAGCATAATTTTTCTTATCACCTGTGAGCTTATCTTCGCTTATCGCAAGCATAGCGGAGGCACTATCAGCTCCAGATGTTTTATAAGTATCATCCTCATATTTCGGATCAACATCATAAGTATTCACCAAGACGCCCTCAATTTTCGTCAATCTTCCGTACGCATCCAAGGTCGTTTTAGTTGAATACGAGCCGCCGGTGATCGTTGGATATCCGCTTGTCGTTTCATTGGTATCTTTGTCGTGGGAATGTTCTTCGATTGCCGTATCATTCTTCTCTACACACGTCAATCTGCCCTCATCATATGAAAAGTCATAATTAAGCGTACCGTGGGAGAGTGAAGCTATCTCGCCGTTGGAATAAGATATATTGCTTGCCCTGCCGTTAGTCAATGAATCGAATTTTCTTGCAGTAAGAAAACGCATACTATCGTCATGGGTATCAGTGATCTTGGATCCGTCGGGATATTCAATTGATGTTATACCGCCCCAGGTCATATCAAGCTGATATTCAATGGTTGAAAGCACTGCGCCTGAATCAAGATCTATTTCCGAAACCGTAATTTGACTGTCAGAATATGCAGTGTCGTATCTATAAAGTCCCGCAACGGTTTCTTTAGTAACCAAGCCTTGTGAATTTCTTGTGTAATTCGTCGTGATATCCTTATTTGTAGACGCTACCAAGTCGAGATCAGCATTATACACTTTTGTTGAAATAAGCGTTCCGTTTGCTCCCGTATTCTCAATTTTGATCCTATCCTCGTTTCCGTATTTATAGAATGAAATATGTTCGACCTCACCTTTGTTTGCATTACATAGTATTTTGGCTATACCTGATTCAGTTAATGCATATACGGTTCCGTTAAGGCTTATTTGGGCAGTAGCAGAGCCAATATTGATAACTTTTTTGGCGTTGTTGCAATATATTTCCCCCGTATTCGTGCCCCTGATTTGATTCAAACGGTATCTGAGTATATCTGAAAGGTATATCTTATCAGTGCTTGAATTATATCCGGAATGTAGGAAAGCAGCATTTTCCATTGATATCAATAGAGAACCGTTACTTCCTTCGACCGCAAACATATCCTCCGCGTATGGAGTGAAAAATTCTTCTCCAATCTGAGTGGGATCTAAAACTGAAACTCTGAAATCTCTCGTTGATATCTTTTTATCCGAAAGATTGCAAACTATGGACACTCCCGTATTACTTGATTTGAATTTATATGCAAAGAATGTCCATACTCCCTTGCGCGATACAGACAAGTTGAAATCTTCATTCAATCCACCGTTGATGACGATAGGAACGGCTGCTTCGGTCGCCGGATCCTCCAATCTTACCCATCCGCTCAAAACAAAATTCTTAATAGTTGCACCTGCTGCAACGTTGCTTTTTGTCCAGGATGGGCATCCGTCAAGAGTAGCATGGTTTAATCGAATTCCGTTGCTATAGGATAATGCTATGGGTGCGTCCTTAGTTCCGCTTTCTTTATCAAGATGCGCTATCTGAACAACCCCCGCGTAATCGGTCGTAGGAATATCATCGATAAAAATCGGCTCATCTCCGGCAATTTCGTATGTATACGCAATTTTACCGTCCTTGCACTGCATTCTTACAGAAACGTTATTACTACTGTCAGTAACGTCAATCATTGTGTTTGCTTGACTTGCACTTATTGAGTCATAAAAGTTATATACCGTGCTTTTTTCATAATGATCACTCACGGTAACGGTCTTGCCCTCAACGTCGTAAATTGCTTTAAGTGAATTTACAATAGTCGTATCGTTTTTATCTCTTGCTTCAACCGAATATTCATTAGAATCAATATCAAAGTCAACCTCGGAGTAATGGTGAACACATTTCAAGGTATTGTCAGTGTTATAGTCCAGAGTTGTTACGTGAGTTGCATAAGTAATTGACGTTAGCTGACCAGAAGCATTGTAAGCAAGATTAATAGTTTTTGCGTTTCTATAGGTAATTGCCGTAAGCTTATGACCGTCATAAGTATAGTTTAAGAATTTCGTGCCGTACTTATCATACACGCCTGTAATATAACCGTTAGTGTTATATTCCTCTTTGCTGAAATCGGGATATTCAACAGTATATTCATAAAGAGTAACTACTAAATCCGGAGTGATAGAGCCACCGGGTGAAAAAATAGGCATTTCCGTTCTTCTGAGAATTCTTTGTGAATCATCATCAAAAGTGTAAGCGTCGCCAAAAGCGGTAAGATTAATAAGTTTGCCACTTTCATCCTCATATTGAATATCATCATCAACTATATGAAGCTTTTTCTGCAAATTGAGCTTATAGCCATCTGCAATATAAAATGAGTTATCTTCCGCTACCTTTCTCTCTTGATTAAACACAAGAGACAGATTAATTGTATGCTGAACGTCACCAAATGAGAGCAAGGGTAGCTCGTGAATGTAGTTGGCATAGGGCAGATCGAGCTTTATCTGACCTACGTCATAATTTTTTACATAAGACATATTTTTCCTCCTTTAAATTTATTTTTTCTTATGCTTTTACGCAAAAACAGTTATCCTCGCACCGACCGCTTGCGCCGACGGTCAATGCCGCCTTCAATCAATCAATTTGACCACCTCCTGATACCGATTATATTTCAGAAAAAGGTGCCAAAGGGTGCCAAAAGGTGCCAAAGGGTGCCACTTTTAAAAGAAAAATTTTATTTTTCATAATTTCATGCATCAAAACTCGTATTGTGCAACTAAAGTCTGTAATTTTTAGGAAAATATAAAAAATCCGGTGCAAATTTTGCACCGGATTTAGTAATTAATCACTCTAAATTATTATGTTCTGTACAAAAGTATAAATTGCCGTCATGAAGATATTCTTCATAATACTCAAACTCATAATTTTGGAATTCAAAAGCAAATATACGTGGTATAGTGTCAATTTACGAGGTATAATATAAATTCATGTGATATAATTTACTTTTGAGCTTTAGCAGAATTTATTGACATTTTTCACTTAAAACATTTGGAGATATTTTGAAATACATAGGTTTCAAAAAGTTTCTTAAAGTAGATTACAGCCCAACAAGGGAGGTTTTTGTTTTATTCAATAGTATTGATAATACCCGAGAACAAAACTGTTCCGTAGCTATCCGTAAGCACGAAGCCAAACGCTCCGCTGACCACAAAATCGTGATAAACGTTTTCGTATTCACCGGGACCTGCCGAACCGCACATTCCCATAGCAGTTACCGCCGCGCCTTCAATTCCCTTTTTGTCAACGGTCAGGGTAGCCTTGTGTATAACTCCGCCGCAATAAACCTGCATAGGCGTTATATTTGACATATCGCACGCCAAGGGATCAAAAAGCGTTGTTATAGAGAACTCCTCAGAAAGAGTTCCCCTTATATCTTCACTAAAATCCGCTTCAAATTCAGGAAAAAGAACTCTTGTATGATGTATCAGTTTATTTTCATCGTCAACAGATCCCCAATTTTTGATTGAAAGCACCTCGGCTATTTTTTCTGCGGTGAATATCTGCTGCACACTCCATTCCTCGTCAGGAAGGAAGAAATAAAGCTTAAAGCCGTGCTCAGTGCGAGTGTAAAACGACTCAAATCTGTCGCCGTCATAAATATTGCCGTCGTTATAATAGCCCTCAAGGAGAGCAGTATACGTCGTGCTTCCATCGGAATTCTGAAAATATATTTTTTCCTTGGTTAAGCTTAAATCACTTCCCACATCGTTCCACATATCTTTAAGATACAAAGTATTCATAAGCACGAAATAGGTTTCCGGCGAAAGGCGCACGTCACCGTCGATCAATCCCCGACTTTTGTTTTCAATATACTGATTTATAAGCTTTTCTCCCTCGCTGTTTGCAAATGACGTTTGAAAAACGTCCGCGTGATAGACATTAGCAAGCTTATTAACTCCGCTTTCAATAAACGGAACAGCATCGTCAAGCCAAATAGAATTGTTAAGCTCCTCGCAACCAACCACCTCGGAAAGTCCCACAGCGTTTATCTGTGAAAACTCGCGGTTACTCACAGCGTATATCATTTTTGTAAACCGCTCAACCTCGGAGTATGTCACGCCAACAGCGTCAAGGATCTCCTGTCTTGTTTCTCCCTCAGCACATTCGCAGGCAAGCGCAAGCGCCATATAGACTGAAATGGGGGATATAACTATGTTTTCTTCATTGCCGTATTTATCAACAAGACTTTGGGTAAGCCTTGCGGAAAATATCTGAAGCTTTACGATAAACTCCGAAAGCTCCTCATTCTGCATATCCTTATAGGAGTAGCTCTCTGCCTCCGCCGCAAGCGCCAAAGCATTGGCATTAAGCACTGCATCGCTCACAAATCGGCACGAGCAGGCTGAAGCGCACATAATAATAACTAATGTTAAAGCAATCAATTTTTTCATTCTATACCTCCTAATCTTTGTGCAGGAAGATAAACTCCCTCGCTTATTTCAATCGCAACCTCATCACGGCTCGGATCGTAAAGACACCCGTATATTTTGCATATCCTTACCTCTCCGTCCTGATCAGCGACCTCGACCGTAGCAAGAAGCTCACCGAGCTGACTTTCAGGGATAAGCGACGTATTCATTTCGTCGCTTGCGGAATCTTCGTCAAGCGCATTAAGCAAGCATATAAAATTCTGACCGTCAAGGTTGAAATAAAAATAATATTTATACTTACTTGGAAGCTTACCATCACCACTGGGATCATTTGGCATTTGACCATCATCACCGGGGGTGGCGGGTACTTGCTCAGCACCGTTATCAGGCGCCATCATCGAATTGCCAAAAGGATCCAAATTCAGCAGAAATACAGTTCCCACCGTCAAAAAAATTGCAAAGCACGCGGCAAGAGGCGCTAAACGAACGAATTTTTTTCTGACTATTTCCTTTTTTTGCGCGCGCTCCTTTTCTGTAACGTATTCTTCAACAAGGTCGATATCAATATGATTCAAGGCGTTATTGAAATCCTCTCTTCTCATACCGTATATCCCTCCCTTTCAAGACATGTGCGCAAGCCGTACTTGATCACGGCGATCTCTTTGTTTACGGTAGAACGGCTGACGGATAACTCGCGCGAGATCGTATCTATCGGCTCTGCCGCATAATATCGGCTCATAAAAATATATCTCTGCCTTTTTGTAAGACCTCTTACGTAATCGCTGATGATCCTACCTATCCTCTCAGCCTCCGCTTCATTTTCAAAAGATTTATCAAGCATAAAATCCTCCATGTCTTCAAGTGAGCTCGTAAGAGAGGACGGTATTCTTTTTTGTCTGCTTTGTTCATTATACCGATTGATAGATACACGGCGCACGATAGTAGTAAGAAATGCTTTCAAATAATTCGGTCTCTCCGGTGGCATCCTATTCCACGCGCCGATATAAGTGTCATTGATACACTCCTCGCAGTCCTCACTGTTATATAATATATTGTAAGCGATAGTGAAAAGATATTTTTTGTATTTATAATCGGTTTCGTCTATCGCTCTCTCATCTCTCTCCCAATACATATCTATTATATCTGCATCAGGTAGAGGCTCTCTTACTCTATTGAATATTCCCATAGTACTTCCCCTGTTTTATCCTTCATAACTATAAGTCAAGATTTTTTTAAAAAAGTGTAATAAAACACAAAAATTTTTCAAAAATTACGCAAAAAGCTCCCTATAAGGGAGCTTTTTTATCATTTATTTTCAGAATTAGCTTTTTTCAAGCTCCGAATTTTTCTTTTTCTGTTGAAATACTGCGTCATAACAAGAACCATAATAGCGTCCACCGCTACAGCCGCCCAAAAGATCGGCGACTGAATGGACTCAATAAGATCAAGATCCTTACCGAGTATTATATAGCTTATCGCGCTGGGGGCAATTGCAATAAGATTGGCAACCATATACGGAATATATTTTAATCCCGCAGAGCCGAAAAGAAGTCCAAGCGCCTCGTTTGAAAGATTCATAGCACGGAGGGTAAAGCTGAGAAGAAATAAATTATCAGTCATCTCGTAATACGTGCGCGCCTTGGGAAATTTATAAAGTATCCTCTGTATCCAATCGTCTTTGGTGAGTCGACCCGTCCAATAAGGAATTGAAATGTTAACCACAGTACCTATAATAACTGTTACAATTGCCGCAGGAAAAGGAAGAAGCGCCATTGCGGTTATTGCGATGACCGCATACGGTACGAACACCACAAAGCCCTTGATTATAAAAGCAATAATCACGGCAATGGCAGTCAATATATAATTGTCCTTTGCAAGCTTTATGAAATCCGCAATAGTAAAATCCTCGTGCGTGGCGAGGAATATCGCAAACGCGACGATGCATATTCCCATAAAGCTTATAGGAATATACTGCTTGACTTTTTTCCAATTAATCTCGTTATTCATATTTTCCTTTACAAATATACCTTTAAAGTTTTTTCTATCCAATATGCAAATTCTGCTTCGGGCATCAAATGCTCAAGCGCCTTAAATTTCTTATATGCCTCAACCCCGTCGCTCGCGTCGTGCCAGATGTCAGCAAATACGAAATCAAAATTTTCCTTCGGAGCCTCGTTTTCTGCAAAGTCATATGCATCAGCGCACACCACCTTGATTTTAGAGGCATATTTTATAGACGGGCGAATATATTTTTCAAAAAGCTCTATAACGCTTTCATCTTTTTCGACCACGGTTATGCTTTCGACCTCACTCTTTTGGGAGCACATAAAGGCAAAATAGCCCAGCCCCAAGCCATAGGTCAGCACATTTCCCCGTGCCCGAGAGATCGGCTCACGCATAGTATTTATCTCGTTGGGTGTAATAAGCATCCACTCCCTGCCGCGCTCAAGCACGCAAGGGTATTTGTATTCCCTGTCAAAAAACGCTATCTGCGGAACAATTCGTCCGTCGGGCAAGGCGATAAGGTCATCACAAGCAAACGCCTCGTATGGCTTGTAGCTCTGATATTGAAGCTCCCATTTACCGATGCTCTGCTCCTCAAACGCTATAGAGGTAAAATAGGGATCGCTTTCAAATTCCGTTGCGTCAAGCTCCCTTATCATCATAGGAAAATAGAGCTCAAATATCTCCCTGTCCCTCTCGCTCTCGGAAATATCAAGTCCCACCGCGCTTGCAAGAATATATGAAAACGCATCTCGCTTTTCCATATCAAACTCACTGCAAAGCTCATTGATTATATCCGCGGTAATAAAATCGGGCTCAATGTTAAGAAACACACTCATTTTTTTCAAAATGAGGTCATTGTATTCAAAAAAATCCTTTTTCATTCTATCTGTGCCTTCGCCTCTGCCGTTGAGGGTGTCTTATTAAGGAAAAGAAGGAAGAATGGAAAACAGATAAGCCCCGTAATAATATCGGAAATGGGCTGTGCCATAATTATTCCGTCAAGCCCGAAGCCACCGGCTATAAGCAACACGGGTATAAGCACCGCGCCCGAGCGCATTATCGCCATAAACGATGCCATCGCTGCTTTTCTTATACTCTGATAGAGCATATTGCACGATACGGAAATAGGCAAGAACCAAAGTCCGACAGAAGCATATCTCATAGCAGGAGTACCGATTGCAATAACGTCGGGGTCCTCTTGAAAGATAGCCACGATATTAGGAGCAAAGATGAATCCAAGCGTTGCAAGAGCACCGACCGAAAAAATGCCAAATACCATAAGGAATTTTGTTCCCTTTTTGACTCTGTCATATTCTTTAAGCTCGTAGTTGAAGGAGCTGAAGGGCTGATAGCCCTGACCGATGCCAAGTCCCACGCACATAACGAATGACGAGTACTTCTGAATGATACTCATAGCCGCAATGGGCGCATCTCCAAACGGTTTGATAAGATTGTTGAGCAAACCGTTGGAAATTGAAGTAAGTCCCTGACGAATAAGCGAAGGCAGGCCCATTTTGAAAATGTTTACGTAAACCTCAAGCTCCCTTGAAATATGCTTGGGAGAAAGCTTGCTTTGTGCCTGCTTAACGTAAAGAACAAGCAAAATTGCAAAGCTTATAATTTGAGATACTGCAGTAGAAAGACCTGCTCCCCAAACGCCAAGAGGAATGACCTTTACAAAAAGATAATCGCCGACAATATTAAGTATACCGCCCGCTGAAAGACCGAACATCGCGTAAAATGCCTTTCCCTCGTATCTCAAAACATTATTCAAAACTAATGAGCAGATAAGAAATGGACATGATATCAATATCCACGTTCCATAGTCCCTTGCGTGCGGCAAAATAGTATCAGTACTACCCAAAAATCTTAAGAATGGATCGAGGAACGAAAGTCCAAGCGTCGTCATCAAAAGTCCCATTCCACCGCCCACAAAGAATGCGGTGGAAACGTAGCTTGACGCGCGGTCAAGATCTCTCTGTGCAAGATATTTTGCAACGAATGTTCCTGCACCGTGACCAAGCATAAATGCGACTGCCTGAATTATGCACTGCAAAGTAAACAGAATGCCCGTTGCCGCCTGTGCGCTATCGCCAAGACCGCCAACGAAATACGTATCTGCCATGTTGTATATATTTGTTATAAGCATTGAGATAGTCGTTGGAATTCCCAATGAAATTATTATTTTAGGCACCGATTCCTCGGTCATTTTCTTATGGTATGCTTCTGATCTGTCCATTTTGTCCTCACCATATAAATAAGCTTAAAATTTTGATTTATCGGTGCGGGCGATTCGTGAATCGCCCGTCCTCACTCACAAATTCCAATTCAGCGCACAATGTTAGCACAAACCAAGCGATAAAAGGTTTTCGTCCACCTTTTTCAAAAGGTGGCGCCCGCCGCGCAGGCGACTCGGCGTTTCTTTTGTTAGCTTTTCTTTCCGCCTATACTGCGAAAGAAAAGCGGCTAAAGAGTCTTGGTATTTAAATACAGTGCCGCTGACTGTAGCAAC
>CAZLIB010000035.1:0-9283 GCA_964559465.1 uncultured Lachnospiraceae bacterium | reverse complement strand
TAAGCGAAAGCACGCGACGCGAGGAGCATTGTGCTCGCGGTTAATTGGAACTCGTCATTGGGAAAGACATCTAAACGTAAACTAACTATAAGCTAACGAGAATTTTATCGTTAGCTTTTTTAATTGAATAAAAAGAGATTTATCTCGTTGTGTTTCGGCACAACGAGATTTTTTAATTTAATGCAGAAACATAGGAGGGTAAAAAATGATTTACTGCACAAACAAAACATTCATTAGAATTTTCAAGGTTACTGATTACGGAAAAGTAAAGGTGTGTGAAGGTGGCACATCTGAAAAGCTCGAAGGCGAAAAAACATATCGCAAGAGCTATTGGAAAGTAATTCTTCGTGGCGAAGCTCTTAAAAACATTCCTGTAACATCAGGTTGTACAGTTGAAGCAATTCGCTACAAAATTGAAGCTACTATTGATAGTAAGCATGAGGAAAGAGGTCCCGAACCTACAATTATACTTTATGAAGGCAAGGTATTAGAAAATAACACCTAATAAGAAAAAAATAAACCGATGCGCACGGTTTATATATAACTCGGCGGAGATAAACGCAGAAAGGAAAAATGACAAATGAGTTATTACAAATCTAGTAAAACAAATAAGAGAACAAAGAAGCGCTCATTCAGTAAAAAGGATTGGCGAAACGTAGCGATAACTGTTGTAGTTGTCTTGCTTACGTTTGCGGTAGTCGCAGGAGTTGCGTCTTTCTTTGATTCTCATACTAAAACAATTTATCCGACGTTCTACGTTGGTGGAATTGATGAGACGACAGGTGAACATGTTGAAACTGATGGCAGTATTTACACACGTAAATCGTTTGATTGCGAAGGGCTTGTCGTTGAGCTTGACTTTGATTCCCACGTAACATATCAGGTTTTTTATTACGATGAGCTTGATAATTATATTTCAGCTTCCTCTGTATATGAAAAAGGCGCTGAACTTGACGTTCCCGAAAACGCCGTATCTGCAAGAATCGTTGTTACACCGATTTGGGACGAACTCAATGTTGAGGAAGATGATCAGAATATCAAGTGGTATGACGTTTCAGAGTATGCAAATCAGTTAAAGATCACTACAACCACTACATCAAAATCAGATAAGACTACCGCTGATGCAGAGGCAGATACACAGTAATATCTGAAGAACGGAGTTAATAATGCGAACAAGTAATATTTTAACTACTATAGTTATTTGCTTTTTATGTATTACTTTGTTATCCGTTATCACAAGTAATGACATAAACAATAATGTAAATCATAATATTACAACTACAACTACAACTACAACTGTTAAAGATATTATTACGACACCTGAAGGAGATAACTATGTTCTTGTGACAATGGATGTATCTGCAACCGCTGAAACCGGATACTGCGATGATTCTGATTATGCTGTAGCACTTGAACTTGATGATGATATATTTAATGTTCATTTTATAAAAAATTCTGCATATTATAGAGGTCATATATCTACTTCAACATTTGACGTTCGTCTGTATTCAAGCTCAGAAGGTGACGGAAGTACAATGACTATCGTATCTACAAAGAAGATTGTATCAATACTTATTATGTTTGATAGTGGCTCGGGAGCTTATAAGCTTAACGGTACGTCATATACTGCAAACGATACATATCATCTTATTGATGATTATAGAATTGAAATTCAAAACGTAGATACGGAAGGAAATAAAGTTGTAATTCAAAGCATTATGATTTTGTATGAGAATTAAAAAATAACAAGGCGGGGCGTCTGCCTCGCCTTGTTTAGTAAGGAGGTAAAAAAATGAAAAAAGTAAAATTAATTATATCTATAGTATTGATTATTTTTCCTTTTACTGTTTGTTGTATTTCGGCAAGTGCTGCCACTTTTCCCGATATTGATGATCCTGAAACTATAGAGTTTAATATTGAAGGTGTGGACGGAGTATTTACTGATGCAATTTACGGAGAAAAATGGTCGTCTTATTGCGGTAATAGTGATAGTGACTTATTTATACATAACTCTCGATTAGTATTTTATGGTGATTATATTATATCATCTTCGGAATCGGAAGATGATGCGGTTTATTACTATGATGAAATTATCGACGGTCATACGTATTATTTGGTTCAATTTATTGATTTTGCATATATAGCAGACAATGAAGATGGAAGCCGAGAAGTAGTAATTTTTGAACGCGTACCTTTTAGTATTCTTGGTGTTAATGAACAAGCACCATTGTGGTCAGATGTAACAGCTTGTTTTATGGATGAGATAGGAACTTACCCATATTTTATTACTTCTTATGATGACGGTTATGACTTATTAGTTGCGTTTTTGTATTTTTGGGATGAAACAGAGGAAACTTATACAGCAAGATATTCATTTTATAATTCTGATGGTATAGTTTCCACTCTTGATGAAAGCGCGTATGATTTATGTGGTGAAGCCCTTTATCTTAAACCACTCATTATACCAGATGAGTGTGTACATGAATATGAGCAAGTAGGATCAGAACTAATAGATTATGATGATTATTGCTATTATCAACTTTGTAAGCTTTGTTTTAATGTAGATTATCTTGAACACGATTATGTCCTTAAAGAAAAAATTGAACCTATCTGTGGGACAGTAGGTTCTGAAATTTGGGAATGTTGTAATGTATGTTGTGGTCATGAAGTTACAATAGAAATAAAAGCCACTGCAAAACATAGTTTTAATGACGGAGTAGTAATAACTGAACCCACATGTACCGAGGGTGGTATAAGAAAATACACGTGTTCAGTATGTGATTATTCATATCAGGCAACGATCAATGCTCTTGGTCACGATAAAAATTTTTGGGGAACTTGTCAAAGAAGCGGTTGTGATGAAAAACTGTTTTCGCTCAATCTTGATTTTTCTAGGTTTTCCGATACGACCGACTCTATTAAATCATGGTGGAATGATTTATGGGGTAATGACAAATCCGATATAAGCGGAGATGATAAAAATTTTTTTGACGAATTATCTGATGATTTCAATAAGACTTTGGATAAGCTTTTAGCTTTGGTCTTGGGCGTCGCGGTCATCTTTGTGATACTTACGTTTGTTCCACTTATAATTAACTTTTTTAAAGCGATCTTTTCTAAAAAATAAAAGGGGATAGAACTTTCATTGAAAGGGGGACACTGAAATGAAAAATGATATTCCGCTTTGGAAACGTTTATTGTATATTTTAAGCACATTGTTTGTCTTTCTTGTTATAGGTTACCTCTTATTTACTTGGGGGAATATGCTATGACCTACATAAGACAAATAAAAGAGCTTTTTAAAAAGGACTACAGGCACATTATTTGCTTTTCAATAACTTTGATAAGTATTTTGTGTTGTCTTTTGTTTCCAAACGCTGTACCACGCTTATTTGAGTCCATACGCGATCTTATAACATCATTGATATTCTATATATTGGATATAGTTGGATTGCGCGTAAATCCTGTATATCCAACTGTCATTGATCTTCAAGAATGGCAGTTTGCCGAGCAGATATGGAAACCAATTCGGCTCCTTCCTGAAACGTGGGACGATTTCTTGACTTTTTGGGAGAGTTTTTTGAAGCTTCTTTTCACAAAAGAGAATCTATTGCTATATTTCACGTACATAGGCAATTGTATCTATTATTTATCGCAGTTTTTGATAACAGTTATTCCTGTAGTGCCGATTTTAATTCCTTTGTTTAATAGTCAAAAAAATGAGTATTGTACTGTAAGAGGAAAAAAGTCATTGCAGTTACAAAAATTTGAAAAATTTTTGTTTACGCGCGTTTATCCTGTTCAAGATTGGTGCAGAGGTTTTATAGAGTTCATATTCACACATAGCGGATATATAAAAATATGGTTCTTGATATGGAGCTTATATTTCAATCTCTTTAGCATCGTCATAAGCTTTATTGCATTTTATCTCTACTTTATATCTACTTGGGATATATTAAATATCTATTTGCAGATCTTAAAGCTTCAAAGGGATCTAACGCCTGTGATACGTTTTATCCCCGGTCTTATATGGGGAATGCTTGGCGCTTGGATTTACAATAGAATTTGCGAGTCGGTTGGCTATCAAGAACTATATCACGCAGAAGAATGCAATAAAGCCGTATTTCGTGAGCGCGGAGTATCTACGGTGTTGTGCGGGCCCATGCGAATTGGCAAAACGCAAATTATCACCGATATGGGATTGACAGGAGAGGTCGTTCTATTTGAATATGCCGACGATATTATGACTGCCAAGGAGCATATGTTTCCGAACTATCCGTGGCAGATACTCCGTGACGAGCTGAAAAGGCGAATTGCACTGCGTGAAATAGTTGATTTGCCAACGTGTCGCAAATGGGTTCAGAGGGCAAGACGGTATTTTGATAAAGCCATACAAAAATATACACCCGATGAATTAAAGGCGAAACGCAGTTACTCTCAATTTCTTGTCTTTGGATATGATTATGAGCATTATAGATACGTATATAATGACGGTCTGAAGCTCATACACCTGTATGAAGTTTTAGAAGATTACGCATGTGCCTATATGATGTACACGATACAAACAACGTTGTTGTTTGCGAATTACTCGATCAGAGTGGATTCTATTCTTGAAGATAAAGGCAATATGCCAATACGAAATAATGATTTCTTTAGTCGCGAGCCTGAGGATCAAGTCCTATATTCCAAACATGCTCATATTATCGATCAAGATATGATACGTCTTGGAACTAAAATGATAAACGATAACGAGAAAGCGCGCAGACTGTCTTATGGCGGTTATATAATATCTGAAATAGATAAAGAACGTAAGAATATGTTGGAGCTTAAAGAAACGAAGATAAACAGTGCAGAAGCAAATCAAAGAAATGATATGTTCAATGCAACTGTAATGATGAGTGGACATGCCAACGTAGTCGATTATCATACGTTTATCTTTTTCTTGTTCGACCTACAACGCGCAGAAGCTTGGGGAGCAGGCGGTAGAGAGCTTGGAGAGGTCGTTTATATTGCCAAAAAGGACGAGCTTGCGCCTGTCCTGCCTTGGTATTCTCCGTATTGGTTCTTCCAAGGTGTATATAAGAGCATAAAAGGGAATTGGGATAGATGGAAACGCAAATATAAAGAAAATCGCTCTGACTTAACGTTGTTAGTGTATCTTATCGACAATACACTCTCTATAATCGGTAATCATTATGACAAAATTGAGGGTATATTCGGCATGCAGACATTCCACCTTGAAATTCAGCGAGGATCTCTTGACGGAAGTATAGCCAAAGAAAAATGGCGCTTGCTAACAAAAAAAGCCCGTTCTAAACGATATAGAACGGACTGCCTTGAAGGAGTATTCCAAAGCAAAAAGCCAAACAAAATGCACATAGACGATTATCCAATGTATAAGGGCGAGATAGCAACACCCGAAGAACTTGAAATGCAAAACAGCTATTTCCAAAATGATATAAAGAAGATGAAAGGCGGTAACTCTTGATGTCTAATTCGTATAAATATTATATTGAATATGACGAAGAAGCAAACGGATATGAAGTGTATGTTTATGATCCTTTTTATCATCAATTTATGTATAAGGGAATTTTTGATAATGAGGACGAAGCAAAAGATTTTGCTGAACAAGTAAAAATAAAAAAGGAGTGAGAACAATTAAATATAAGAAAGATAAATCTGATATTGTACATATCAAAATTAAGAAGCATAAGGATAAAAAGAATGGTCATTATCACGGTATATTAGAAGATATTGATGATAAACATCTTTCTATTGGGTTTACACGTGATAGATTCAAGGGTAAGAATCATCCTAATTATGCTTTAAAATATGACCCTATGCAAACAGGTCAAAAAGTATATATGAAGCGACAAGCGACCATTGACAAAGTCGAAAATTATAGACCGAAGATTTATTCTGGTGTAATCCATTCGAAAGATTATGAGAAAGCAAAAGAATATGGTCAACGTGCTAAAGAAAATTATTACAAAAAGAAAAAGTAATGACGTGCCAAACATCTTCAAAAGAAGCATCAGCCGGTGAATCCTAAAGGATTCGTGTCATTACTATGTATGTAGTATATCACACATAAAAACAAAAGTCAATAGAAAAGCGAAAAATCGCAGAAAGGAAAAGTTATGGCAAAAAAAGAACGTTCAGTTTACAATAACCATTTCAATCGTTTCTTATCAGACGAAGAAGCGCAAAAATTAAGATTATGGAAGGAACTAAAGCGGAATCATCATCCCGACGTTCCTGACTTCAATGAGTTTATGTTGATGCCATTCGGGGAGATAAAAACAAGATATGATTTTAATAAAAAATTCCCACAAAATTCGGTAGCGTATTCAGCTGAGGAATATTGGTACGAAAAACTTGGTATCGGTAAGCGTAAGCGCATTCGCAGACAAAAGAAGAATCCTTCTGATAATGCAATGTTGTTTAGATTCCTTGAGCCTAACAAACAGCACAAAGCAAAGAAAACGAAGGGCAAAAAGAAACGTAATACATATAAATTTAAGAGAAACAAAAAGCGTTAAGTGGTGGAGAGGAAAGCTCACGGTGAGGATAGACGAGCAGTCGCTCACCGTGAGCTCCTACCACCACGAATAGAAACTTGGGTGGGTTTCCACTAATTCGGGTGGGAAAACACATTCTCTCTCTAAAAATGATGCGCCGAGCACCAACGGGGAACGCAGGCGCAAAGCAATATTCGACAAGGAAAAACCTCGAACGTTAAAACGTGGTGTAGCAGTTGTTGAAATTGTGGGAAAATCTCACGCGTTTTTCCACAATTCCAATAACTCCCACGTTGTGAGAGGACGGCAGAGGCAGTACCTAAACCCCGACAAGATATTAAAGAAAGGACAAGCAAAATACTATGGCAGATATAGAAAAAGTAATAGTAAAAGCGCGATATTGGTGGTTCGTCTTGTATCCCGAAAGCGCGCGCGAGGATTGGCGCGATTGGCTACAATCAACAGGATTGCCATTCGCGATCTCTCCCTTGCACGATAAAGACATTAACCCCGACGGCACTCCAAAGAAGCCACATCATCACATCATTATCGCTTTTAACGGTCCTACTACATATCAGAACGTTAACAAAAACATTTGTGAGATTCTTGGGCAACCTCACCCACAATACCTATTTGCCGTGAAGGGCGCATATAGGTATTTAACGCACCAAGACAATCCCGAAAAATATCAATATGATTCCAAGGAGATCGAGCTTCGCAACGGATTTGACGTTGCGGACTTTGCTGATATGACTATCACTGATGAAGATAGACTGTATCAAGCAATAGAGGATATAATCTTCGAAAACGATTTCAAAGAGTTTTTCTCGGTGGTAGCATTTTTAAAACAGGAGGGTTATTTTGAAATGCTATCTTTCTTCCGCAGACATGCAGTTTATTTCAGAGAATTGATAAATTCTTACAGGTTTGCAACGCGATAAGTCTGCGTTATTACTACGACACCCCTATTTGAGTGACTTGTGACAACGTTAGAACTGCACAAAATCGAAAGTCGTGAATTGTGCAGTATTAACAAAATCGGTCACTCAAAGAGGGGAAGTCTTAAACTTTGACATTAACAACGAAAGGAGTGAGAAAAAATAGCACCCAAAGAAAAGCCATGGAAAACACATGTTGTATTTAAGAAAAGAAAAAAATCGAGAAAAGATATGGGACATCCCGTGTATGTTTATAAGAAACGCGGGAGAACGTATAAATATTTATCTTTTACGCACAAACCAGAAAAAGATAAACCCGATCAATATGAAAAGTTAAAATATAACATTGATGTTAATGATCCTCGTGATTGTTATGTAAATAAAAAATATTCAATTACCACAATGACAGCTTTTGAGGATCCTGATAAAGACAAAAAGTATCGCATACATACAAAAGATAAAGATACTATCAAAAAATATGCTAAATAAAAAAAGAAACGGTGCACAAACTCGTGCGTTGGTACATATCTCTTGCGAGTCGACCTGCCGTTTCTATAAATCAATTATAACACACTAAAAACAAAAAGTCAATATAAAATTATAAAAAGCTCTTGACAACAATAAAACTTTATGATAATCTATATATAGAAAATCTAATTTGTCGGACGCGACTATTCAATTAAATATCTACATAGGGTTATCGTACGGTTGTAATCAGTTTGTGTGAAATGTCGAGGGGGGGAAGCCCCTTTTAAAATCCATAATCCAATTATACAAAATGCAAATTTTGTATAATTGAGGGCACTGAAATCGTCAAAAAACTCCCCCAATGGAGTTTGTAGACGGTAGCCGTTTTGTGATTTGTTATCCTTAATTCGTACCCTAATAAGTGGGTGATTCTATACGTAGGATGTACGTCGCTCTCAGTTAATTTTTTGCATTGAGAAATTTTTGCTTAGTGGCCTCACCACCTCTTAAGTGTCGTTCTTGTTTATTGGTTTTTAGTATCTCCTGAACACTCAAATATAAATTTGGATTTATTTTTTTCAAATTTTGAGTTATATCTTTATGTACCGTGCTTTTACTAATTCCAAATTTTGAAGCTACTTTTCTTACTGTTGAATTATTTTCAATCATGTACGTAGCCATTATTACGCAGCGTTCCTTGTTTGATGAGATATACATAGCATTTCCTCACAGATTAATTATTTACTGCTAAATATTATGCTATATCGGTTATTTTTATTATTGCAAAGGATTTTAATTATGAAAGATTTTATCGTTGACAAGAATTTATATGATATTTTTGAAGGTATGACCAGCATTAGCTCTATTATATCAGCTATTGCAAACAATAGCTCGCCAAGAAAGATCGTTAAGGTTCTATATAATGTTGACAAGAAAAAAAGCAAATATAATGAATTAAAGTTTTTAGATATTAAATCTAAGGAGCTTGATTTTGAGCTTTGCGGCGTTTCACATGGCGTTATTGATGAGTTGTCCAATGGCAAAACTCATGGTGGTATCGTCGCCATTTGCACAAAGACGAATATTCCTCTCTTAGAATCTATAGATCAGATTTGTGATAATGGCTTTTATATTATTCTTGACGGTATTGAGGATCCCTTTAATTTTGCTTATGCAGTACGCTCTGTATATGCTGCAGGCGCTGACGGTATTATTGTTCCTTCATATAGGTTTGCCAATGCGCAAGGTCTTATTTGTAAGGGCTCGGCGGGTACTTCAGAGCTCATTGACGTTTTTGAATGTGATATCTCTACGGCAATAGATTTATTCAAGTATAAAGATTATAAGGTTGCTTCT
>CAZLIB010000034.1:0-9474 GCA_964559465.1 uncultured Lachnospiraceae bacterium | reverse complement strand
GAGAGCCACTTTTAAAAAAGTGGACAAAACAATCGCACAAGGTGTGTGCTAACATCCCGATAAATCCCGATTTGTCGTCACAAAATAATACAAATAAGACCGCCGCTGCCCTCATTGATGATACGCTCAAGTGTTTCGGAGAGCTTTGTGCGCGATTCTTCGGGCATATGGTCGAGCTTGGTGTGAAGTCCCTCGTTCATAAGCTCGTAAAGCGATTTGCCGAACATATTGGACTCCCATATCTTTCGGGGGTCTTCTTCAAATTCCTCAAGCATATAGCGAACAAGGTCCTCACTCTTTTGCTCACTGCCAACCATTGGGCTTATCTCCGTTTCGATATTAGCACGTATCATATGGATCGACTGCGCACTTGCGCGTAGCTTAACGCCATATCCGCCCGCCTGCTTAACTATTTCGGGTTCTTCAAGTCGAAGCTCTGCTGCTTCCGGCATCACTATTCCGTAACCGCATCTTTCGGCATCGGCAAGCGCCTCTGCCACACGATCGAACTCGCTCTTCTTTGCTGAATATTCCTTGAGCATATAAACAAGCTGCTCCTCGCTTGAAATATCAAATCCCGTAAGCTCGCCAATAACCTTGAAATAAAGCTCGCGAGAGCAGGATACAGATAGCCTTGCTTTGCCACAGCCGTAATCTATATTATCAAACGAAAATCTATCAATATACTCATTCTTCGAAAGCCCGGAAAACGCCACCTTGACATCTCCGATCTTTGAAAGCCCCTGCGCACATTTGCATATACAGTCATATATGGAACGCTTCACGGGATGCGATACATCAAGCGCCTGCATCCATTCGGGCAAAGCGACTCTCACCTCGGTTAACGGAAACTCGCAAAGTACCATCTGTAAAATATTTTTAATGTCCTCACCGTCAAGCTCAAGGCAGTTTACAAGTGCCACGGGTGCACCGTATTTTTCTTCAAGCGCAACACCGAGAGCAATGCTTTTCTCGTTTGACGGATTTGCAGAATTTAATATGATAGCAAATGGTTTTCCTATTGCCTTAAGCTCCTTTACCACTCGCTCCTCTGCTTCAACATAGCTATCACGCGGGATCTCTCCCATGCTTCCGTCAGTGGTAACAAGCATACCGATCGTAGAATGCTCGTTTATTACCTTTTTCGTGCCAAGCTCTGCCGCTTCGACAAATGGCATTGGCTCTGCGCGCCAAGGAGTGCGCACCATTCTCGGTTGACCCTCTTCGACTGTTCCAAGTGCGTCGGGCACGATATAGCCTACGCAATCGATCATCTTGACGCGCATGCTCTCACCCTCGCCCATCTCGACCGTGACCGCGCTGTCAGGAATGAATTTCGGCTCGGTCGTCATAACCGTTCTCCCCCCCGCACTTTGCGGAAGCTCATCACGGGCGCGGTCGCGCTGATACCCCTCTTTGATGTTTGGAAGAACCATAGACTCCATAAATCGCTTGATAAACGTGGATTTTCCGCTTCTCACGGGGCCAACAACACCGATATAAATGTCACCACCCGTTCTTTTTGCGATATCACTGTAAATAGAATGCTCGCTCATAATAATTAACCTCCAGAATACTGTGTTTCGGTTAAATATATGAGCGAGCATTATTATTTAGAACTATGCTTGTTTGCAAAAAATACGGACAAGCGCACTTTTATTTCATTTTTAATATGTATTCGAGCGCATTTTTTGACACGATATCGGAAATATCGTCACCCATTTCAATTCGGGCACGAACTGCCGTTGAGCTTATCTCTCTTGCGCCCTCGTCGCAGGGCAAAAACACTGTCTGCACGTTAGGATTTTTCGCAGTGTTAAACTGTGCCATTTCAAACTCGTAAAGATAATCCCTCTGGTCACGAATACCCTTAACTATTGCGCACGCATCAAGACGCATAGCAAGCTCCCAAAGCATTCCGTCGTCAAAAATGACCTCAACATTTGAGATATGAGCGCAAGAAAGGCGCGCTATATCAGTTCTCTGTTTTGAAGAAAACATATAACTTTTCGAATTGTTTATCATAACCGCAACAAAGACCTTGTCAAAAAGCTTTGACGCGCGCTCGATTATATTTATATGCCCCACAGTCATTGGATCAAAGCTGCCGGGAACTACTGCTATCTTCATACTTCCTCCGTCTTTTTGGGTTTCAGTACACTTATATGTGCCACACCGTGCTTCATTGTCTTTATTATATCATAGTTTTTTGAATTTTCAACATTCAAAAGTTCAAATCTATCGCTCTCACAGACAATATAAGATGTCGATTTTATCATTTTGTTCAAAAACAGCAGCTCAAGAGAATCATTTATAAGCTCTGACGCGTACGGTGGATCAAGAAAAACGATATCAAATACAATGCTACAGCCCTGCTTCTTCAAAAACGAAATGGAATCCTCGCAAAGTGCAATAGCCCCATCTTCAAGTCGGGTCTTTTTAATATTCTTTTTTATTACCTCAAATGCCGCCTTGCCTTTATCGATAAGATAAGCACATCTTGCCCCTCGACTGAGCGCCTCAAGTCCCATCTGACCCGAGCCCGCAAAAAGATCGAGCACTGCTCTGCCCTCCATATCAAATTGAAGCATTGAAAACACCGCTTCCTTAGTGCGCTCGCTCGTTGGGCGAGTATCAAGTCCGTCAAGCGTTTCAAGACGCGTTCCCTTTGCTTTTCCTGTAATAATTCTCATATTATACTCCGTGATAATATTTTACTATATTTTCGGCATCGCGCTTCGTGATGCCCTTAACTGCCGAAATTTCGTCGACACCTGCTTCTTTTATAGCAGTGATACCGCCAAAATGAGCAAGCAACGCCTTTGCTTTTGCTTCACCAATTCCCTTTATCTTTTCAAGAGATGAATGCTTTATCGTTTTCGACTTTGCCTTACTCATCTTCGATATGGTATATCTATGAACTTCCTCTTGTATTCTGAATATCAGCCCATAGACCGCCTGCTCACGAGCGATGCTTATCTCCTCATCCTCAGTACAAAGCGCGCGCGTTTTGTGAAAATCGTCCTTGACCATACCAAAAATCGGAATGTCGATCTCCATCTCATTCAATACCTCACGCACAGTGCTAACGTGTGTTTTACCGCCGTCGAGCAAAATCAGGTCGGGATATTCACTCATCGAGCCCTGCATATCAGATAGGTGCGAAAGTCGGCGACGTAACGTTTCACGCATACACGCATAGTCATCAGTGCCGTCAACATCCTTTATCGTAAAGGTACGATAGTCACTCTTTTTTGGTTTTCCGTCGACGTAGACCACCATACCGCCCGTTTTATGCTCTGCACCGATATTGGAAATATCGTATGCCTCTATTCTCTCGGGCACGCTTTCAAGCTCAAGAAGCTCTGCAAGACGGAAAAGTGTTGAATTATCCTTTTCATATTCCGCAACGAATGCCTGCGCCTTCTCCTTCGCGTTTGTAAGCACCATTTCGCAAAGCTTTTTCATCTCCGTTCTCTGTGGAGTCCAAAGTGTGACCCTTCTGCCCGCCTGCTCACAAAGAAAATCTGCAAAAAGCCTTTCTTCAAGCTTGACAGAGCCGTCAAGCACCACCTTTTTCGGAATACCGTCCGAGTGGGAATAATAATCAACTAAAAATGCAGTAATTGACGCTTCATCAAGTATCTTGTCGGCACCGAATAGGTATTCGTTCTTTCCATTTAGCACGCCTTCCCTGACAGAGTATACTGCAAGGCACGAGCAAAGCTCGTCCGTATAAAGCGCGATGACGTCGTATTCCGCATCGGGCGAATCGACAACCTTTTGCTTCTCGCGTATTTTTTCAAGAGCGCGTATCGTATCACGGCATTTTATAGCCGCCTCAAATTGCTCCGCTTCGCTATAGGCATACATCTGTGCTTCAAGCAAAGCGATTGCTTGCTTTGTATTTCCCTTGAGAATGTCAACGGCACATCTTATAAGCTCATTGTATTCCTCAACGGATACGTGTCCCATACAAACACCGCAGCATTGCTTCATCTGATAGTAAAGGCACTCCCTGCCCTTGCCAATATCCTTTGGAAAACGTAGCTTACAATTAGGAATACCAAGGGTTTTATTAAGAAGCGCCATAATTCCGAAAACGGTCGACGCGCTTTGATACGGCCCGAAATATTTTGCCTTGTCGGCAAGTCGCTTTCGGGTGAATACTATTCTCGGATATTCCTCGTTCGTTATTTTTATATAGGGATAGGTCTTTGAATCCTTAAGACGAATATTATATCTTGGCGTATACTGCTTGATTAATGAGTTTTCAAGTGATAGCGCTTCCATCTCGGTATCACAAAGGATATAGTCAAATTCAAACACCGATGCCACCATTTTTGCGGTTTTTGCGTTCTTTTCACTGTTTTGAAAATATTGGGAGACGCGGTTCTTCAGCTTTGCGGACTTGCCAACATAGATGACCTTGCCAGCCCTATCGCGCATAATATAAACACCCGGGCACACAGGTAAGGCATTAGCTCTGATGAGCAATTCTTCTCTTGTTGACACACAAACCACACTCCTTTCACAAATTTTCTGTTAGAGTAAAGAGGCGAGGAGAAAACTCCTCGCCAAAATCTTAAATTTAAAAAGCAATCAAAATGCTTGCTCCTCAAAGCCCGTGTTTATAAGGTTAGCAAGTCCTTCAATAGCAAGTTCCTCGTCCTGGCCGTCAGCCACAAGTACAATAGTCATTCCCTTGGCGATACCTAAAGAAAGAACGCCCAAAAGACTTTTGGCATTCACCTTGCGGTCATCCTTTTCAACCCAAATGGAACTGTTATACATATTCGCTTTTTGAATAAAGAAAGTTGCAGGTCTCGCATGAAGTCCTATCGCATTTGAAATCTTTACTTCTTTAGTAATCATAATAACGCTCCTAATTTACTCTACTCAAAACAAATTAATAAAATGTAGATCATTTATAATTTGCATACTTCTATAAGTATAGTATAACAAAATAAGTAGATAAAATCAAGAAAAAGTATTCGTACACTTGCATAAACTTTTGGCGAAATTTACATATTTTTTAACAATTTTGCACATTTTTGCACAAAAATCAGCATTTCATAAATTTTATTTCTCGTTTATACTAATTATTCTTATTGAACTTTCTACTTTATCGGTAACTATCTCAATAATACTATTTGGAGCAATATAGCTCTCACCGTTAAGAAGGAATCCACTCTCGGTCATCTCGCCCTTAACGGTAATATAGCCAACGAGTGAATATCTTGTTTCATCATATATCGTGGAATTATTTAAATCGGGGTAAAAAATCTCTTCCCCATTCTCATTATATGCGCCAACGGCGGGTATGTGCTGAACTATTCCATCAAGCACACCCATCACCTTTTCACTGCTTTTAACTCTAACGATATCGCCCGCAAGAAAATAATCTGCAGATGTACTTTTTATGTCATCTATCTTAAAGTACACTCTATACTCAGAAAGACCGGTGCCATTTTCAATTTCTCCAATCACAAACGCCTTATATGCAAGAGACGCAATACAAGCAAGAACCAGAAGAATTATAATACCGTCAATAGCATTAAATTTTGCTTTTTTTGTTTTATTTCTACTCATTCTTGGTCCTCCTATTCCACTTTCTCAATGCTCACGCAATAGCCACTTCCCACAAAATTGGAGAAGCGCAACTGAAGAAGTGTACCAACTGCGATCTGCTGGCCGTTGACAAAATAGCCAATACCATTCTCATAAACACATTCCACCTCAATAGTGATAAACATATTGGACTTACCCTCAATCGTTTTTTTGACCATCTGACGCCCATCATCGGACTTTTCCCATAAATATGCCTGTTGAGATTTTATATCTGTAACTGTTCCTATATTATGAACACTGGTCGAGCTGGAAACGCTCTCACCAAGAATAATATTAGCAGAAACATCGTCGTTTACCGCATCAAATTCAACTATATATCTAAGCTTAACCGTTTGTTTTCCGTTATCCACTATCAGATCAAATGGATCAATCACAAAAAACGCTGCTATGGCAAGCACAAAAGCGATAATGATGATCAAGGCATCAACAATATTAAATCTGCTTTTTTTCTTTTCAGATCTGTTTATACTATTTTCCATAAATCCTCCATTAAAGATAAATGTCAATATCCGCGCTCTTCATATTGCAAACAACACTTGCATCCTCTTTTGCCTTTTCCTTTTCATTGATCTTCATCAATGCTACAGTAAGACCCATAACTACCCAGAATACAAGGAAAACTCTGTAGTTATACCAAATGTGGTCGGTAAGCCCAATCGTCAGCGCACCGCAAATGCTTGCAAAGCCTGCCGCTATCATAGTTTTCGATTTTGATTTTCTTACGTTAGTCTTCATAGAGATAGTAGCAAAGCATTTTTGTGCATACATAAGCATTATAGCAACAAATACGATCGCTCCTATGATTCCAAGCTCCAGTGTTATCTGAAGCATCAAGCTATGTGAGTGAAGTACGCTTTCAGTTCCGGGAACAGCGTAGGCAAGATATGCTTCTTTAAAAGCATTTTCGCCAACACCAACACCCGAAATAAGATTATCTTTTATCATAGAGAGAACGCCGCGCCACGTATTAAAGCGATAAAGCACTGAGGTATCCGACATTGTGAAGATACTTATAAAGCGTCTTATCACGGTTTCGGGTATCAAAACCATCCACATGGGCATTGAAGCACCGCCTGCAATAATGAACCATATATTTCTTGAATCGTAAAGCACGAGAAATATAAGCGTTGAAGCTATAAGCCCAAGCCACGCCCCTCTTGACCAAGTCAAGATAGTACATACAAGCATAAGCAAGGTACAAATACCAAAGCCAAGCTTACTAAGTTTTTTGCGTGACACTATCATTTGTGCAAAAGCAAGCGGAAAAACTATAACAAGGTATACCCCAAGCATATTGGGATTACCAAGGAATGATGAAACTCTTGCACTTATATCACCAAACATTTCGCTGTCCACCCAAGAGGAGTTGATAACACCCCCCTCAAGTATACCGATCAGTGCCACAAGTGACGTAAATACAACTATAAGCTTTATTCCCCTGTATATCCACGTCTTTCTGATATAGGAATTTACCACAAGGAAATATATTGAGATAAATACCGTATAAATAATTGCGGAGTAGAACGACAGCTCACCGCCACGTGTGAAAACGCCGCCGAAGAAAAGCATCACCGCAAAAGCAAGAACAAAAACGTCAACAAGCTCAAAGCGAAGAACTCTCTTACCTCTGATAAATTTTAAAATATATCCCATAATCGCAAGAATCATAAGAACAAAGATCGCTGCAGAGGGATTTTCAAAAACGTTTGCAAAAGGAATAAGTGATATTATTGCTGTGATACAAAGCTCGGGGAAGCACATTATCACAGCCAAAACAATAATGAATGCCGCAATATGAACGTATAACATTGGATCAACAAAATACGTTGAAAAACCAAGCAGCGCGGCAATTCCAAAGGAAAGTGAATAGTTGCCGCTTGATGATGAGTCACATTCCAGCTTACCCTCGTCAAGAGAAAGTATCTGAATTATAACGTATCTGGAAATTCTGCCTTCAAGTAACGCCTCGCCAACGCGTCTTTTTGAAATTATAAACGGCAGTGAAAGTACTGCAATAACAATACCAACAACTATGTTCATCTGCACTATGTCTTCGATAAGATAAAATCTGAACATAGCAACGAATACCGTTGCAAACGCAAATGAAAAAAGTCCAACGCCCCAAAATCGCATATGGGAGTTAATTATAGCCTTCCCAATTCCCGACACTATGCGGCAGATCAAGCTCTCCTCATACAGTCGCGCTATAAAAGCGCGGTTTCTGCCCTTGCCGCTTTTACGTTTAAATATCCTGTATATGAATCCGTTTTTCCACTTCTCATTACATTTTGTGTAAAGCCGGGAAAATAAATACCCAAAAATTCCGTTTTTGAGTAATTTAAAAAACGAATCTGAAAGTGAAAACAGGAACGTGAGTATCACACCGTAATTTTTGATTTTACTTTCGTGGGTATATAAGCCCTCTTTTTCAAACTCGGCATCATCCAACAAGTAATTTTTATTTTCTGATTTATTCAAGCCCTTCCCTCCCTTCTTTAAGATAGCAGATCGGGTCTTTTTTTCTTTGTGGTTTCAAGTGACTGCTCCCTTCTCCACTTGTCTATCTCCGCGTGGTTACCCGAGATAAGCACATCGGGAACCTTTTTACCGTGAAATTCATAGGGGCGAGTATATTGGGGATATTCAAGCATACCGCACGATATGCTCTCATCCTCATAGCATTTTTTATCTGCAAGTACACCCTCGCGAAGTCGTGAGATGCAATCAACAAGCACGCAAGCGGGAAGCTCACCGCCCGTGAGAACGTAGTCACCAATGGAAATCTCCTCGTCAACTATCTCCTCAAGCACGCGTGCGTCAATGCCCTCATAATGACCGCAAAGGATTATAAGGTCGTCATATTCCGCAAGCTCCTGCGCCCTCTTTTGAGTAAGAACCTTGCCCTGCGGACTCATATATATTACTCTTGTTTTTGCGTCCTCGCCAAGCTCGTCTGCGACCTGCTTTTTCACAAATTCATAGCAATCGTAAACGGGCGGAGCCATCATGAGCATACCAAAACCGCCGCCGTATATCGTGTCGTCGACCTTTCTGTGCTTGTTATTCGCAAAATCACGGATATTATGCGCGTGAACGGAGATAAGCTCCGCCTTTTGCGCACGTCCGATTATGCTCTCACCCAGAACACCCGAAACAAGCTCGGGAAAGAGCGTCATTATGTCAAATCTCATCATATCAATCAAGCATTCCTTCAATCAAAGATACAAAAATTCCGCGCTCAACATCCACTTTCTTGATGAACTCGGGCACTGCGGGAATCAGCTTTTTGCCGTTTTTAGTCGCCAGCTCATAAAGATCGCTCGCACCGAGGTTGAGAACGTCACTCAAGCGTCCAAGCTCCTCACCGCTTTCAAGGTCAATAACGGGCAAACCGATTATGTCGGCAATAAAGAATGCATCATCATCAATAGATATGTCATCTCTGTCGGCATATACCACTCTGCCACGCAAAGCCATAGCCGCGTCGATATCAGAAATACCGTCAAGCTCGAAAAGAACGAACTGCTTGAAAACAGACGCTTTTTTTACCTTGTACAATCTGTACTCCTCGCCGTTCTTCAAAAACACTCTTTTAAGTGATGCGAGGTCCTGCGGTGTGTCGCACCAGGATTCAAGCTTTATGCCGCCGCGCACGCCGTGTGTATTTATTATTTTTCCGCATTCAAGATACTGTGATCTGCTCATTTATCATTCAAGCCCCAAAAAAGAGCGCCTTTCTTAAAAATTTGCATACCTATTTAGAATAGTATACCACATTTTATTAATATTTGCAATAAATTCCACGTTTTTTTGTACTTTTAATGAAATTAAGTTGTTAATTTT
>CAZLIB010000033.1:0-9518 GCA_964559465.1 uncultured Lachnospiraceae bacterium | reverse complement strand
AATTATCGACAATCTTCGCGAAAACAGACGCGGAAGAACTACCATTCTTATCGCTCACAGAATTTCGACGGTAGAAAAGATGGACAAGATAATCTTCGTTGATGAAGGTAAGATCAAGGCAGTCGGCACGCACGAAGATCTTATTGCAACGTGTCCCGACTATAAGCTTATGGTCGAGCTTCAGAAGCTTGAAGAGGAAAGGGGTGAATAATATGTACGAATATTTTCCTCTTTTGTTCGTAGGCGGTGTTGTTGGGCTTTTCAGTGTTGTTTTCGGAATAGCATATCTTACTATCAGAAATAAAAAAGAAGAGATCGGCTTTGACCGCAATATGAAGGATATGGAGATAATGAGGCGCTTGCTTCGATATGCAAGACCGCACGTTGGCAGCTTTATAATCGTTGGCTTACTTATGGTGTTCTCCATTGCATACAGCGTTGTATCTCCTCGGCTTATGGGCTTTATCATAAAGTTTCTTGACACCGATTTCGAGATCAATCAGCTCCTTATGTATATCGCGATATACGCGGTAATCCTTATTACATCACTTGTTTTTCAGTATATTCAGGCGATCATTCTTCAGAAGATCGGTCAGAAGATACTTTCAGCTCTCCGTGAGGACGTATTTACCCACATCGAAAGTCTTTCACACGCGCAGCTAAACCATATGCCCGTCGGCAAGCTCGTAACGCGTGTAACTAACGATACTAACGCTATCTCGATGATGTTCACACAAATACTCACGAACCTCATCAAAAATATATTCCTTGTTATCGCCATAGTTATTGCAATGCTTATGCTCAACTATGCGCTCACTCTTATGGTGCTTTGCTTCGTGCCGTTCATTTTTGTATTTACACTCATATTCAGAAAGTTCTCAAGAAGGGCATTCAGACGGGTTAAGGACGGAACGACCGATATCAACACCTTCCTTTCCGAAAACCTTTCAGGAATCAAGATCATTCAGATCTTCAATCAGGAGGAGAGAAAGAAGCAGGAATTTATACAAAAGAACAACAAGCTTGGTAAGGCGATGAGGGATCAGATATCCGTATTCAGCGTATTCCGCCCCATCATCTATATGCTTTATATCTCAAGCGTGCTTTGCCTGTTCTACTTCTCTGCAAAGGGATATATCGATAACGTAAGCTTTCTTGGTCAGGTGATCACAGCAGACGTCGTGGTTTCATTCTATATGTATATCAACACCTTCTTTGATCCCATTCAGAACCTTGCGGATCAGTTCAACCGTTTGCAAAGCGCATTTGCTTCTGCAGAGAAGATATTCACGATTATGGATATGAAGCCAGACGTTGTTGATTCTGAGGGCGCTATCGAGCTCGAGCATGTTGAGGGCAACATCGAATTCAAGAACGTTTGGTTTGCCTATGAGGGTGAGGAATGGGTGCTCCGCGACGTTTCCTTTAAGATCAAGGCTAAGGAAACCGTTGCATTCGTTGGCTCAACGGGCAGCGGTAAGACAACGATACTTTCGCTTATCTGCCGTAACTATGACAGTCAAAAGGGACAGATCCTTATCGACGGCATTGATATAAAGGACATCAAGATTTCCTCGCTCCGCCGTCACTTCGGACAGATGCTTCAGGACGTATTCCTTTTCTCAGGAACTATCCGTTCAAATATCGTTCTTAGAGAGGATAGCTTTACTGACGAAGAAATTATGGCGGCTTGCAAATACGTCAATGCCGACCATTTCATTGATAAGCTCAAGGACGGTCTTGATGAGGAGGTGCGTGAGAGAGGTAATAATTTCTCCGCAGGTCAGCGTCAGCTCCTCTCGTTTGCAAGAACTGTCATTCATAAGCCAAGCGTAATGATCCTTGACGAAGCGACCGCGAATATCGACACCGAAACCGAGCTTCTTATTCAGGACTCCCTTGAAAAGATGATGAATATAGGCACTATGCTCATCGTTGCACACCGCCTGTCAACTATTCAGCACGCAGATAATATCATCGTGCTTGCTCACGGCGAGATAATCGAGCAGGGCAACCACTTTGAGCTTCTTGCCCAGCGCGGAAGATACTATGACCTATATATGCTTCAATATCAGAAGGAGCAATTGAAAAATCAATAAACCTTAAGGCGATAATCGTTGATTATCGCCTTTTTTGCTTGACAATGCGTCCAAATAGGGATATAATTAATATATAAACTGTTTGGAGGTAATTATGAGCTATAAGATTTTTGAATACGACCCTTCGCTCCTTCCCTTTGAGGGCGAAATTGAGCTTAGAATGAATAATTACTATAAGAAGAAAAGGGAGCTTGTCGGTGACGGCGGAAGGCTTGTTGATTTTGCCAACGGACATCATTTCTTCGGTTTTCATAAAACGAATAACGGTTGGTTTTATCGCGAATGGGCGCCCGCCGCAGACGAGATGTGGCTTATAGGCGACTTCAACGGCTGGAACAGAGGCAGCCATAAGATGAACAACCTTGGCAACGGTATTTTTGAAATCTTTATTGAGGGCGAGGCAACGCTTTGGGATGAATGCCGCGTAAAGGCGATCATCAGGAACGGTGACAGATACCTCGACAGAATTCCTTCTTACTGTAAAAGGGTAGTTCAGGATAAGTATGATTATTCTTGGAGTGGCTCTATAGTTGACGAGGGTGAATTCGTATGGAAGAAGAAGAGCTTCAAGCCGCAGAAAAAGCTCTTTATATACGAGACTCATATCGGTATGGCGCAGGAGAGGGAAGGCGTCGGTACTTATAACGAGTTCACCGAGCATATTCTTCCTCGCATTAAGGCAGCGGGCTATAATACCATTCAGATAATGGCTATTATGGAGCATCCATACTACGGCTCATTTGGTTATCAGGTTTCAAGCTTCTTTGCTGCATCCTCGAAATTCGGCAAATGTAACGATCTTAAAAAGCTTATTGATACCGCGCACGAAATGGGTATTGCAGTGCTTCTTGACGTCGTTCACTCACACGCGGTAAGCAACACCGCAGAGGGAATTGCGGAGTTTGACGGTACAAGCACTCAGTTTTTCCACGCAGGCTCTCGCGGCGACCATCCCGCTTGGGGCACAAAGCTCTTTAACTACGATAAAAACGAGGTTATACACTTCCTTCTTTCCAACCTCAAATTCTGGATGGAGGAATATCACTTTGATGGCTTCCGCTTTGACGGTGTGACCTCAATGCTCTATCACGATCACGGACTTGGTACTGCATTTACCGATTACAGCAAGTATTTCTCAATGAATACCGATACTGAAGCAGTGACCTACCTTCAGCTCGCGACCGAGCTTATTTATGAGGTAAACCCCAACGCTATAACTATCGCAGAGGACATGTCTGCAATGCCGGGAATGTGTCTTCCTATTGAAGACGGCGGTATCGGATTTGATTACCGTCTTGCTATGGGCTCGCCCGATATGTGGATTCGTCTTACAAAGGACGTTCGCGACGAGGATTGGAGTATGTGGCACATTTGGTGTGAATTGACTGGACGCCGTCCCCACGAAAAGTACATCGGCTATGCAGAATCGCACGACCAGGCGCTCGTAGGCGATAAAACACTCATCTTCCGTCTTTGCGATGCGGCAATGTATACCGATATGGGTAAGTGGTGTCAGAATCATATCATCGACAGAGGTATGGCACTTCATAAGATGATCCGCCTTATCACAATGACGCTCGGCGGTGAGGGCTACCTCAACTTTATGGGCAACGAATTCGGCCATCCCGAATGGATCGACTTCCCGCGCGAGGGTAACGGCTGGTCGCATTTCTACTGTCGCCGCCAGTGGCATCTTGCAGATGACCCTAACCTCAAATACAGCGACCTTTTGGCGTTTGATAACGAAATGCTCAAGCTTGCAAAGGAGTATAATATTTACAAGAGCGAGCCCCATTGGCTGCAGATAGACGACGATAATAAGATTATGATGTTTGAAAGAAATAATCTTATCTACGTGTTCAACTTCAATCCCACACAGGATTTCTGGGGCTATAACCTCAAAATGAAGAATAAGGGAAGCTATAAGGTCGTATTTTCAACTGACCGACACGAGTTTGGTGGTTGGAATAGAATAAGTGAGAATATGGTTTATTCCACCAACGAATTCCGCGAATTTCCCATCTATCTCCCCGCAAGAACGGCGATATGCCTTAGACGAGTGGTTAAAAAATAATGAACATGGAAGAAAAATTGCCGAAAAGGAAGAATGTTCGATTAAAAGAATATGATTATAACGGTGCAGGATTATATTTTCTAACAATATGCACTGACAAACGTCGTAAAATATTATCTAACATCGTAGGGGGTCGGCGTCCCCGACGACCCGAGCGTTGAATTAAGTACATACGGACGAATAGCGGAAAAATACATAAAACAATTAGATAATCATTACGAAAATATTTCTGTAGAACAATATGTGATAATGCCAAATCACATTCATTTGATATTATTTGTACATCAAGACGGGTCGTCGAGGACGCCGACCCCTACAGATAAACAAAATTCTATAGTTCCTGCATTTGTTTCGACCTTTAAGCGATTTTGTAATAAAGAAATTGGAGAAAATATTTGGCAGAGATATTATCACGATCATATAATCCGCGACAAAAATGATTATGAAGAAATATCGAAATACATCCTCGAAAACCCACTAAAATGGCAATTTGATGAACTATATTGTGAGGAATAATATGAGTTATAAAAAGGACTATATAAAATGGATTCGTTCGAAGGTTGGAAAAGAAAAAATTATTCTGACCTTTGCCGGCGGTTGTGTTTTTAATGAAAATGGCGAGGTGTTATTGCAAAAACGAGCAGATTTTGACGCTTGGGGTTTTCCCGGCGGAGCTATTGAATTGGGAGAAACACCTCAAATGGCGGCAATCAGAGAAATTAAAGAGGAAACCGGATTAGATGTTGAGATCGTTGAATTGATCGGTGTATATACCGAGCTTGATATGGTATATCCAAACGGGGACAGGGCGCAATCAATATGTATCGCATATAAGCTTGGCGTTATAGGCGGAGAGATAATTTCTAATAACAAAGAAACCAAAGAATTGAAGTGGTTTCCATTAAATGATATGCCACGATTGTTTTGCAATCAGCATGAAGAAATACTAAAAGATATTGAAAAATAAACCAACCCCGACGGAATTTTCCGTCGGGGCTTTTGTTACCAATCAATATTATCAAATTCTTTAGCAGTTTCCTTAAGTAATTCACGAATGGGCAAATGCTGTGGACAGGAATCCTCGCACGCACCGCATTCGATGCAAGTCCCTGCTTTTCCGCCGTCCTTTGTGAGTGACTGATAGTACGCAATATAGTTCCACGCGTTCCATATCTTCTTGCCGTTCATACAGGTGAAAAGGTCGGGAATGGGAATATTCATCGGGCAACCTTCAACGCAGTAGCGGCAGGCGGTACACTGAACGGTCCCTTGCTCCTTAACTATTTCAAGAACTTTAGATATAGCTTCAAATTCAGCGTCGCTCAACGGTTCAAAATGCTTCATATAGCTAAGATTATCGTTTATCATCTGCATATCGCCCATACCCGAAAGCACCATAAATATACCCTCAAAGCTTGCGGCAAATCTTATCGCATAGCTTGCAGGAGTCATATCTCCGAGAGCGGAGAACACCTCTTTGGCTTTATCGGGCAAATTAACGAGATGCCCGCCCTTAACGGGCTCCATAACGATGATGGGCTTTCCGTGCTTACGGCAGACCTCATAGCATTTTCTTGACTCAACAGAAGGGTCATCATAGTCGGCATAGTTGAACTGAATTTGAACGAATTCAACCTCGGGATGATCGCAAAGAATCTTATCAAGAAATTCCGCACTGTCGTGGAAAGAAAATCCCACGTGCTTTATCTTGCCCTCTGTCTTAAGCTCCTGCGCTATCTCATAAGCGCGGCACGACTGATATTTATCGTAATTGCTTTGCTGTTGGCAGTGCATAAGATAAAAGTCAAAATATTCAACGCCACAAGCTTCAAGCTGGCGCTCAAACGCGGGACGAATATCCTCTTCACACTTGAAAAGGTGGGGCGAAAGCTTATCTGCGAGTATGTAGCTTTCTCTTGGATGGCGGCTCGTCAGACATTTCTTGAGTGCGAGCTCGCTCTTGCCCTCAAGATAGCCCTGCGCGGTATCGAAATAGTTAAATCCATTCTCCAAAAAAGCATCTGCCATTTTTGAAAATTCAACTGTGTCGACCTCTTTATCAATCATCGGCAAACGCATACAGCCAAAGCCGAAATTCTTTTTTACCTCGGGAAAATATATATTCATAGTTCACCTCCGCATTTGATTATTTTCATTATATCATACTTTTACAAATAAATCCATACCTTATAGTAAAAAAATAGGTAGTTGACATTTGGCGAAAAATGGTGTATAATTATTAAGTTCGAAAAATAAAAAATAATAAAAAAGGAGAATTTTTCTAAAAAATGATACCGGCACTTATACTCTTTGCGCTTACTTATGTATTTATTATTGCTTTTCCTAAGTACCGTACATATATAGCGCTCGGTTCAGGCGTTCTTTTCATCATTACAGGTATGCTTTCGCTCAATAACGTTATAGATGCTATCGACTTTAACGTGCTTCTTATGATCGCAGGTTCTATGGGACTTGTTCAGCTCTTTATCGACTCCAAGATGCCCGACCTTCTCGCAGAAATTCTTATCAAAAAGGTTAAAAACGTTCAGATGGCAGCGGTTGCTCTTGCACTTTTTGCAGGTGTTATTTCAGCTTTTGTTGATAATGTTGCAACAGTTCTTATGGTAGCTCCCGTTGCACTTCAAATTTGCAAAAAGCTCAATACAAATCCCGTTCCCTTTATCATTAGTATCGCGGTTTCCTCAAACCTTCAGGGTGCGGCAACACTTGTTGGTGACACAACAGCAATCATGCTCGGCGGTGAGGCAAATATGACTTTTGCCGACTTCTTCTGGTATGAGGGCAAGCCCAGTATCTTCTTCGCAGTTGAGCTTGGTGCTATCGTTTCTGCTATTATTCTTGCATTCATCTTCAGAAAAGAAAAGCAGCCCATTCCTAAGCAGGAGGGAACAACAAAGGTAACGGACTTCGTTCCTACGGTTCTTCTTCTTGCAATGCTTGGACTCCTTATCGGCGCATCCTTCCTTTCACAGACTGTTGAATTGCCCGATGTTACAAATGGTCTTATTTGCTGCGGCCTTCTTGTTATCGGTCTTGTATATAATTTTATCAGAAATAAAACAAAGGAATCCGTTACAAGTCCTCTTAAGGCTATTGACCTTGAAACACTTGGACTTCTTCTTGGCTTGTTCCTTATGATCGGCGGTATCTCCGAGCAGGGCGTTATCGATGCAGCTGCACAGCTTCTTGCAAAGCTTGGCGGCGGTAATGAGTTTATTCTCTTTACAGTTATCGTTTGGTTTTCAGTTCTTATCTCTGCGTTCATTGATAACATTCCTTACGTTGCTACAATGCTTCCCATCATCACAGGACTTGGAATCAACCCCACACTCCTTTACTTCGGTCTTCTTAGCGGCGCAACACTTGGCGGTAACTGCACACCCATCGGTGCTTCTGCAAATATCACAGGTACTGCTATTCTTCGTAAGGAGGGCTATGAGGTTAAGAATAAGGACTTCTTCAAGATCGGTATTCCTTTCACACTTGCGGCAGTTATCTCCGCTTACGTGTACCTCTGGGTAGTTTACGGCGTACTTTAATTGAAAATTAAAATTCAAAAGCACTCGGATTCCGAGTGCTTTTTTTGTATTGACAAAAACTGAAATGTTAATTATAATTATATTCAGATAACAAAAAAAGGAGCGTAATATGAAGAAACAAAATATCATTGTCTTGATAATGGCAATCGTTGCTTTAGCATCGGTGATAACGCTCGGGGCGGTGTTCTTTTCAGAGCCGATAGATCCGCCTGAAACCTCAACGACATCTACTACGACCACCGGTAAAGGGTTGACCTCAAGCACCACCGTGACAACTACTACGACCGCAAATGAAGGGAATAGTTCAACTACTACAACTACAAATAACGGAAACGGATCAGGTACAACGACCGCAACTACTACGACGGGAAGTAATGATCCCGTAGAAGATCCTAATGAAATTCCCAATCTTGATAGCTTTGATTCTGATGAGCTTGCAACCTTTTATGCGCTTTTCGATTCTAAGAATCATATTAGTATACGTCTTGACATAAGTGATGGCGAGCTTAAAAAGATCCAGCAGGATTATGAAAAATATTCCTCAATGGGTTCAAAATCTCCCATTTACAGAATGGCAGATATGTATGTTACTATTACAAAGCCTAACGGACAAGAGCTTGAATACGTTATTAAGCAGGTCGGCGTTCGTATGAAGGGTAATACGTCAAGAACATCATTCTATAATGATAATGACGGAATGTATAATCTCATTCACTTTAAGGTCAGCTTCGGGGAAACCTTTGACGATGCGGAGTATTACGGTAGTGACGCTCTTGTGTGGACTGATGATGCCGCACGAAAGGAAAGAAAGAACAGAACCTTTGCAACGCTTGAAAAGATAGATATGAGGTGGAACAAAAACGATGATCCCACCTATATTCGCGAAACCTATGCATATGACTTTTACCGCTCCTGCGGAGTGCTTGCACCCCACACCACTCTCGCCTCCGTTGATATAGGTAACGATCACGCAGGCGTTTGGACGATCTACGAGCCTATAGATAAGATATTCCTTGAGAAGAATCTTCCCGAAAGTGCGCTTGGCGGAGATCTTTATAAGCTCGGTTGGACGAATGAAGGAGCAACCTTTACTTCATTCTCACAATACGGAGTTGAAGACGAGGATGCAGGCAAGTTCTATATTTATGATCTTAAGACCAATAAAAAAACAAGTGACCATTCATCGCTCAAGAACCTTATTAATACGTTAAATTCAAGCGCGTGCACTAAAACAAGCTTTGAGAGCTTGGTCGACCTTGATAACTTTCTGTCGTTCTGCGCGGCGTCCTATATGATCGGTAATCCCGACGATCTTAGAAATAACTATAATAATTGCTATATTTATTTCCGCGCGGACAACGGAAAAATGATGATAATTCCGTACGATATGGACCGTGGATTTGGTGTCAATAAGGACTGGAATCCCTTTGGTGACCATATGACCACCGACAGTCCCTTTTCCGCAAAGACCGCAAACGGTGACCAAAGAAGTCCTCTGTTTAACAAGTCCATTTTAAGCGGCGGATTTTTCGTTGACGAATATATAGAAGCTCTTAAAAGAGTATCAGCTGATTCAATGCTCGATCCCGATGAGTTCGCAAAGAGATATGAGATCTCTAAAGATCTCTACTCCGACGATGCAACACCCTCAAAGCGTTACGGAAACGCTTGGGATCATAGCTTTGCGTTTGATATCAGCAAATCAGACGGCTCAAATATGTCATTTAAGAACTATATCACCGCAAAGCAGGCAACTCTTGAAAGATACTTAAATGGTTCTTCCTC
>CAZLIB010000032.1:0-9562 GCA_964559465.1 uncultured Lachnospiraceae bacterium | reverse complement strand
TTTTTGGTGCTAAGTTTAGTTTTTTATATTGTGTTGTATGTGACCAAGCAAGATTTATATTTGGTAATAGCAACTGTTTGTGTTATTTTGATGATTGGAGTTCCCGGAATATTAGCTAATTGCATAAAAATTGATGTTATAAAAGAATTAGAAGAGAGTGATAGTAGAACTATACAACAAGAAGTAATTTATCAATTTCTAAAAGGTAATTTTGGAACTTTTTTATCATTAGATGAGTATGATACCGAAAAGGAAGTTTATACCAATTATGCAAATATCGGATATATAAAAAAAGAATATGATGACGATCCACATTATGCAATATATATTCGATTATTTAGACAATATTTTGAGATTAGGTGTATGAATACAAGCATTAAGAAGAGATACGACGAATTTAATAGCGTCGAAGAAATATTTGCAAGTATAAAAGAAAACTGTAATATTATTGAAAATTCATACTAACATCAAATTCCAATTTGTCGGGTGGGTTAAAATCAATTTATCTACAAATTTAAGCAGGGTGGGATTTTGTGTCCCACCCTTTGTCTTTTATAAGTGGAAATAAAAAAAGCCTAAGCTGATGGTTCAACTTAGACTCATAGTGGTGCACCAAAAAGGACTTAGGAACCTCTTTTGCGCAAATGTTTCTGCTAATTCCATAATTACTGCTCGCAAAAGCGCAATTCGCAAAGCGAATTGAAGTTCAAGTATATAATTCATACAAGAAACAAGAGAAACCCGAACCTATTGGTTCGGGTTTCTCTTGTTTGGTGCACCAAAAAGGACTTGAACCTTCACGTCGGGGACACCAGATCCTAAGTCTGGCGCGTCTGCCAATTCCGCCATTGGTGCATATCAGGGGCATTTATGCCCCTTAATTTTTATTTATTTGCTTCGAGCCAAGCTTCTGCATTTGCCTTGCTCATTCTCTTGATGCTCTCGCCAACGTGAATAGAATTCTCGCCGCCGTTTGCATAGAGATAGTAGTTGCCCTTCTCTGTTACAAAAAGAATCTCTTCATAACCTGCGGGGTCACCGTAATATCCAACGATTACCTTCTTTACGAGATTGTCTTTTTCTGTATCGTAAGTAACCTTGCAAATTGTCTTTACCATGGTCATTCTCCTTTATTTTAAATTTACTCGTACATTATATACTGTTTTTTTCATTTTGTCAAAGGGTTTTCTGCGTTTTCTACCCCTTGTACAAAAAGTATAAAAATACTAATTTCTTACTGTGAAAAATGACCAAATAATAATTATTATTGTTTTTCTTCCAATCTGAATCTGAATTCAAACATTCTTTCAACCTGATATTCTACCACGTCGTCGGGTGCTATCTCGGACATACCGCCGATAACGGGCGTTTGAGAAATAGCGTTTTTAAACTCCATTATCTTTTCAAGCACGAACGGCTTGCCCGGCATTTCCTTTTGATAGACCTCGAAATATCCGTTTTTATATATCATCTTCAAAATCAAGGTACACGGTGTTTCAAGAAAATCAATTCTTATCTTGAATACTCGCTCGCCGTCCTCATTATAAGCAAAGCAACCCGTTGCACCAACGTAAAACGGCGTGTTGTGAATATATATATTGGTATATTTCGGCTCACCAAAGCCAAGCTCAAGGTGATAGCCCTCGTCCTTCTGATTGTAATCCATATAGAACTTGCCATTATCAATAGAAAAGGAGAGCGAATCAAAGCCCTGCGAGTAATTGTTTTCAATGACCTGCCACACAAGCGGCAAAATACCCACCGTCGCCATTCTTTTGTCCTTTGAAACAAGAACCCTTCCGTCAAGCTCGTGACATTCGCTCGGCAAAAAGCCAAGCTTATATTTCTGTAGCTCATAGTTCGGCAAAGTAACGAAATTGCGGCTCACAGCTATCTTCTTTATCGTGTGATCAAGATGCTTTTTATCAATAAAATTTTTACTCAACTCATCAGGAAAATCCTTTTCGAAATACTTTTTCACTATTGCAAAATAATTGCTTTGCTGAAAAAGCTCGTTATTTCCCGCATTATTGACAATAACGATGCCGCTTTTTTTAAAGCACCACACGTTCTGACCAAGCATACCGTTGAAAAGGAACTGATCCTCGTTTCTATTTGTCCACATCTGGAGCCCGTAATTAAAGCCATAGGCAGAATCGTTGCTTTGGGCGTGCATTCTCGTTGCGTTCTTTACGTAGCTCTTGGAGATTATTCTCTTTCCCTGCCAAACGCCGCCGTTTACAAGTGTCATACCTATCTTAGCAAAATCACAGGGGGAGATATAGAGTCCCCAGCCGCCAAATTCAATCCCCTCTGCGCTCTTTTCCCAATAATAATCGGTTATTCCGAGAGGCGCAAACAAACGACTTTCAAGATAATCGGAAAGTCCTTCTCCGCTAACCTTTTTTACTATACAGGAAAGAACGTAAGTATTTGTACTGTTATACACAAATTTCTTACCGGGATCGTTCGTAAGAGGTGTGTTGATGTAAGCCTTGAAAAGCTCCTTTTCACTCATCGCGCCCGTTTCTTCAAGAGCAGTCATTCCCGATCTCATAGTCAAAAGATCGTAAACCGTAATATTTCTTACCCTTAATTTAGTAAGCGACTTCATCTCCTTGGGAAAAATGTCAACAAGCTTTGTATCAAGCTTCAGCTTTCCCTCGTCGATAAGCATTCCGATGGCAATAGAAACCACGCTCTTGCACGCAGAGAAGGTTGCCTTCCAAATTCCGCTTTTATGCGCACCAAAATACGCCTCACAAATGATCTTGCCGTTTCGCGCAATAACCACGTTGTGCATATTCAAGGTCTCATCGGCATTAAGCTCCTCTAAAAAATCCGCAATATCACGCGATGATATACCCTGATTCTCGGGAAGATCAGCAGGCACGTCGCTATCCCTTAAAATATATTCAAGGCAGGGCTTGCCTGCATTGGGAGGAATAAATCCACGACGGCTGTTTGATAAATCAAGCAGACGCTTGAGCATAGTTATTCTTTTTATCGGCACGGCTACTTTCCCCTTTTTTCTTTTTTCTTTTATTTTTATTTACTGTTCAAAATACTCCACTATCTTTAAAGCGGTATCCTGAACGTCGTTATCGTTGTCGCTTTCAATTACAATATCTGCATATTTTTCATAAAGAGGTGTGCGGATCTCGTATATATCGCGGAGGGTCTGCCCCTCGTCAAATACAACGCCGCGGTGCTTAAGAGATTTCAGACGTTTTTCCAATGATTCATAAGGAACCTTAAGATAAACCACCGTAGAGGTCTTTTTAAGATGCTTCATCGCCTCAGTGCCGAATATTGCGCTACCGCCTGTAGCAATAACCGAATTATGAACGTTGAGCGATGCAAGCACATTGTTCTCAAGCTTCAAGAATTTTTCATTGCCTATCTCACCTATTATTTTACTCAATTTCTTGCCTTCTTTATTCTGAATAAGAAGATCCCCGTCAATAAAAGTTTTGCAAAGCATTTTTGCAACTACAACTCCAACTGTACTCTTACCTGATCCGGGCATTCCGATAAGTGTTATATTACTTTCAAACATTTCCTTGCTTTCTCCCCATTTCACAAAGATCCCTCAAGGGACATTCCAAGCATTTGGGCGCACGTGCCGAGCAAACGTCCCTGCCAAACTGAACTATTCTGTGACAAAGGTCGCTTTGCTCCTCGGGTTCGACAAGCTCTGCCATAATTAGCTCGACCTTGTGGGGATCCTTTTGCTTTTGCGGATACATTCCAAATCTGCCACATATTCTTATCATATGTGTATCGGCAACTATGGCAGGCTTGTGATAAATATCCCCAAGCAAAAGATTTGCTATCTTTCTTCCAACGCCGGGGAATTTAAGAAGCTCATCCATTTCGTCGGGCAAGACACCGCCGTATTCCTCACAAAGCATCACGCACGCGTCCTTGATATTTTTTGCCTTTGTCCTGAATAGACCGCAAGGACGGATAATTTCTTCAATATCCCCATAAGCAGCACCCGCAAGCGCTTCACAACTCGGATATTTCGAAAAAAGCTCCCTGCAAACAATGTTTACACGGGCGTCCGTACACTGTGCAGAGAGCCGTCCCATAACGAGAAGCTTCCACGGTGCGCCATCAAATTCAAGCGCACAGGCAGCCTCAGGATATATTTTTTTTAGCTCATCAATAATTTGGGCTATTCTTTCTTTTTTCTCAGCTTTTTTCATATTATTATTCAATAGTAAATGATTTGATGATCATTACTCTGTCAATATCTTCAAATTTAATTGCCATTTCTACAGTAGCTATAACCGAGCGACTTGCATCATCTATCTGAATATCCGTCACAGTACCGATTTTAATTCCATAGGGGTAAATGCTTCCATTTCCGCTGCTTATAACCGTATCGCCGACCTGGATGCCGTTAATATCAGAAAATCCCGTAGTATAAAGGAAACGGCATGTGCCGTCATAGTATCCCTCAACTATTCCGATCATAGCAGAGCGCTCTACCAAAGCACCGACGGATGATGAAATATCAGTTATGCAAAGCACGTCACTTGACACAAGACCAACCTCAGTAATTCTACCAACAAGCCCCTGCCCCGTGATAACGACCATTCCTGTCTTTATACCGTGCAGTGAGCCTTTATTAATAGTCAGGGTTTTATGGGAATTACCGGAATTCTTGCCAATAACTGTAGCATCCGCAAACTCAAAGGTCGTGTTGTGGTTCTTAATTTCAAGAAAATCACGAAGCCATGCGTTTTCCTCTTTAAGAACAGCCAGATCACTTTGGAGCTTTTTCAGGTTCTCGTTTTCCTCCCTAAGCTTTTGATTTTCCTCTAAAAGTCGGTCAAACTCGGTAAAGTAATCAGTAAATCCGGAAAGTCCGTCAGCACAGGCATTGAAAACTGCTCTGAACGGTGTTGAGATAACGTTGAGCGCATCCTTCAAGAACCAAGCGTGACCGCCGATTGAGAGCACGACGGAAAAAACCGTCAGGCATATTACCACGGTTAAGCAAATTATGAAAAATTTGTTCTTGAAATAACGCATTTATTGACCTCAACAATTTTTACTAAACTAAAACCAATTTGCACTCCACTTCTATACGCAAATAAAGTAAATTTTAGAAATCCATCCTTCAGGATAGATTTTCGTAGTTTTGGAGAATCAATTCTGACCGTCATACTTGTATGTAAGGACAGGATTGGTGCTTCAAAACAGATAATTCACCTGTGAATTATCGTAAATTTACGCAAAATCAGTGCAAACCAAGCTGTGAAAGTTTTTCGGGGGCGTGGGGCGGTTTTTCAAAAAAAGCCCCCACATCTTTACTTAACTAACTTATTTTCTACTAATAACCTCTTTTGCTTTCTTTGCAATATTCTCGGCAGTAAGGCCGTAATATTCCATAAGCGCAGGCACTGTGCCAGAGCGACCGAAGGTATCCTCAACGCCTACTCTTGCCATAGGTACGGGATGATTTTCAACAAGCACCTCTGCAACTGCAGAGCCAAGTCCACCGTAGATATTATGCTCCTCAGCAGTAACGAGCGCGCCTGTTTCCTTTGCCGCCTTAACAAGAATATCCTTGTCGATGGGCTTAATTGTGTGAATGTTGATAACGCGCGCAGAAATACCCTCTTTTGCAAGAAGCTCTCTTGCGTCAAGGCAGGTGCTTACCATAAATCCCGTACCAACCAGAGTTACGTCAGCACCGTCAGCCATAAGTACACCCTTACCAAGCTCAAATTTATAGTCCTCTGCATTGATAATGGGAAGCGCATATCTTCCAAATCGCATATATACAGGACCGTTGTGAAGGATCGCCGCCTCAACCGCAGCACGTGCTTCAACAGCATCGCAAGGATTGATAATAACCATTTCGGGAATGGAGCGCATTGTTGCGAAATCCTCGTTACACTGATGTGTTGCGCCGTCCTCACCAACTGAAATTCCGCCGTGGGTTGCGCCGATCTTAACGTTGAGATGGGGATAACCAATGGAGTTTCTCACCTGCTCAAACGCGCGTCCCGAAGCGAACATAGCAAAGCTGGATGCAAAGACAGTTTTACCCGTTGAAGCGATACCTGCCGCAACACTCATCATATTGCCCTCTGCGATGCCGCAATCAAAAAATCTTTCGGGATATTCCTTCTTAAACATTCCCGTCTTTGTTGCCGCCGCAAGGTCTGCGTCAAGCACCACGAAATCATATTTGGGAGCAAGCTCGCAAAGCGCTTTACCGTAAGCTTCTCTCGTTGCCATTTTCTTAACGTCTGCCATTATCTCGCCCTCCTTAAATAAATCTTGTCTTAAGCTCGGCGATCGCCTGCGCGTGCTGCTCGTCGTTGGGAGCCGCACCGTGCCAGTTCACCGAGTTTTCCATAAACGAAACGTCCTTGCCCTTTATGGTCTTTGCAATAATCACCGTGGGCTGATCCTTTGTAGCTTCCGCCTCAGCAAAAGCTGCTTCTATCTGATTGAAATCGTGTCCGTCGATAGTGATAACATGGAATCCAAACGCCTCAAACTTCTTGTCGTGGGGCGTGGGATTCATAACCTCTGTGATTGGACCGTCGATCTGAAGTCCGTTGAGGTCGAGGATAACGCAAAGATTGTCAAGCTTGTAGTGGGATGCGAACATAGATGCCTCCCAGACCTGACCTTCCTCACTCTCACCGTCACCGATTATTGTGTAAACACGATAGTCCTTGTTGTCTATCTTTCCTGCAAGCGCCATACCGCAAGCGGCAGAGATGCCAAGTCCAAGCGAGCCCGATGACATATCCACACCGGGAACCTTGTGCATATCGGGGTGACCCTGCAAATATGAATCAATTTTGCGAAGTGTAACAAGATCATCCACGGGGAAAAATCCTCTGTGCGCAAGTGCAGAATAAAGTCCGGGCGCTGTGTGTCCCTTTGACAAAACAAATCTGTCCCTGTTCTCCATCTTGGGATTTTGAGGGTCAATATTCATCTTTTCAAAATATAAATACGTCAAAATATCGGCAATCGAGAGCGAACCTCCGGGATGTCCCGATTTCGCCGCGTGCGTCGCATCGATAATGCCAATTCTTATACTATTAGCAATATTTTTAAGCTCAATAATCCTTGCTTCGTTCATTACAAGTCCTCACTAAATTTATTTGAGAGCATACTCCCCTTATTTTATATCTTATTATACCTCAAACACCCATAAAATGTCAAGACGGTAATAAACAAAAAGAGTAGCTCTCGCTACCCTTTTCTGATTTTTCTGTTCATCTTTTCAATATCTTTTCTTATGAATAAATATACTACTCCCCATACAAACGCGTAGCCAATAATAAATATCACCGTGAATATGATAAATGGCGTTGCACCGTCCTTGAGCCAACCGTTCACAAGATATATAACTGCATAATCAAGATAAAGTGTTATGCCGTGGATAAGAGTTGCATAAAGCAAGGGCAATTTCTCAACTTGATAAACCACCGTAATTCCGGCCGCGACAAATGCCATAAGAGTCACAGTGAATATTCCAAGCACCATTTGCGACACTGTTATGATCTCAACTACTCCGCACAAATTCAATATTGCAAAAACTACTGCCAAAACCAGAGGGCCAAAGCCCATACAAAGCAATCCCCTGTGCATAAATTCCTTAAAAACCTTTTTCATTACAAAAACCTCCTTTTGACCTCACTTAAGCATCTTCTTGATACGTAATCAACGTATCCGCACTTGAATTCAACGTCGACCGAGCCGTTGAATGCCGATTTGAATCGCCTTATTGCATGCAAATTCGCAATCGATGATTTATTTATCCTAACAAAATAAGACGGCAAAAGCGCCTCTATTTCAAAAAGTCGTCCGCGTGCGCGATATTTTGCACCCCTTTTTTCAATAACGATGGTTTTCCTGTCTTCTACCGTAATACATTCAATATCCGCAAATGAGATACGTCTCATCTCGTCGCCGTCGTGCGCAAGCAAAAAATCACATCCGCCCCAAGATAAAACTAAATTTTCAATCTCACGCGTCAGCTCGCTCTCCGAATGTACCCTCGCAACGATTTCCTCGTCCGCGTCCCTGTCAACTATCAATTTGAATTTCATCTTTTCTCCTCTTTATCCCTATAATAAGATATCTCGCCAACGGTATCCTATTTATAATTTCATTAACTATAAAAGTAAGCCCCAGCTCCATTATCAGCGTTATCAATATCTTTGCAAGCACCCCAAAATCAGTATATCTGTGCAATAAATATGCCGAACACATAAGTATAGGGTAATGTAGAATATAATATCCGTATGAATTTGCCGCTAAATAACGACTGAACGCGTTTTCCCTATTCAAATATCTCTTTGCAAAGCCCAAAATTGCAAGTACCGCAAACCACGCATAGAAATTAGTTATGATATTTTTAAGCACGTTTGCTTCAGTATAATTAATTTTTCTAAATAAAATGAAATATATAATACCGAACACTGCAACTAACACCAAACTGATATACCTTGATCTTTCAAGCTTTTCTATAATGTTCTCATGTGAAAAAATACAGTAACCGAGAAGAAACGCCGCAAAATAAACACCAAAACGGTATACCGTGATTACAGGCATATTAAGTATCTGTGCTCCAAGCCATATCAACATTCCAAACGCCAAACAAACAATAAAATTTGCACGCTCACCCAATTTATTTAGCTTATCTATGGACTTTTTGAACCAAATAAGCACCACTGAATATAAAAACAACACATGTGCAAACCATAAATGTCCCGAGCCCGCTAAAACCGATATCGGATACACAAGAAAGCTCGGTATAGCATCAAGTCCACCCCCAAAATACATATTTATATATCCCGTCACCCAATGGATAACAAATACCCCCATCACTGACGGAATGATTAATTTTCTCGCTCGCTCACTGATAAATCCCCTACTCGTCCTCTTTTCAAGAGAGGATTTCGCCGCAACACCCGCAGCCACGAATAATAGAATCATCATCCACGGATATACTATCGTCAACAAATCATCAAACATACCGATACTTTGCGAGGTCGGTACACCTCCAAGCACTCCGATACCGTTATAAATGTAAAACACGTGATATATCAATACCAATATTACACCAAACGAACGGATATTGTCAATATAGCTCTTTCTCTTGCCGAACATCAAAACCACTCCTTCATATTTTTATTGCATTTGCATTATAGCAAATAAAAATATAAAAAATCTTGATTTTTGATTTATCGGTATAGAATAGTGTCTAAAAGGAAAATAAAACAAAAAAAGCACCTGAAATCAGGTGCTTGAATTATTCTCGACTGAGCATTGAAAACCGAACAAATGAAAGAAAGATGAAAGTATATTGAAACTCAAGTAATTGTGATTACGCTTGAGACCTTCATGGAAGGTTCAAGCCCTCGGGCTATTAGTATCAGTCAGCTAAATACATTACTGCACTTACACCCCTGACCTATCAAACTCGTAGTCTTCAAGTGCCCTTACTAGATCAAGTCTAGAGGGATATCTAATCTTGAGGTGGGCTTCACGCTTAGATGCCTTCAGCGTTTATCCC
>CAZLIB010000031.1:0-9863 GCA_964559465.1 uncultured Lachnospiraceae bacterium | reverse complement strand
CTGATGATCCTCATATCGTAGGCGGTTCCTTTGATGGAACATATCTTACATACGAGTTCAAACCCGACACTGCAGTTGGCGATTGGGCTCAGATTTGTATCGTAATTAAGCACAATGGCGATATGAAGCTTCAGCTTGACAATGTAAGAGTTGAACATATCCATACTCCTGGTGAAGTAACAAAAGAAAATGAAGTTGCACCTACTTGTTCTGCTGCAGGTTCCTATGATAACGTTACTCATTGCACAGATTGTGGCATGGAGCTTAGAGAAACAGTAACTGTTGATAAGCTTCCTCATACAGAGGCGGTAGATGCAGCAGTAGATGCTACATGTACAGCAACAGGTCTTACACAAGGTAAGCATTGCTCAGTATGTAACGAAGTTCTTGTTGCACAGGAAGCTACAGAAAAGCTTGATCATACATATGATGATGAAAGCGATAAGGATTGTAACGCTTGTGGTGCTGAAAGAGAAGTTTCCGAGCCCGAGCCCGATCCAGTAGTTGTTCCTTGGTATGTAAGAATTTGGGAAGCAATCCTTGCTTTCTTTAAAAAGATTTTTGCATTGTTTTAATTTTTATTTGAAAATTCGGTGATATCTGTTATAATGAATATAGGTGATAACCGACAATCGTAAACAATAACGAATTGTCATATATTATGACGGTATGATTATTTGTGTGCGGCAAAAGACCCCGATTGTATCAATTGGGGTCTTTTGTAAAATTGTAGAAAGGATGTGCGGTATTGTTTTATGAGAGAAAAGTTATTTATTGATACTGATCTTGGTGGGGATTGCGACGATGTTGGAGCATTAGCATTAGCCAATATTTTTATGAATAAAGGTATGATTGATATAGTTGGAATAACGCATACCACATCCATAGCATCAGGTGCCGGATGTATTGAGCTGATTAATAAGTACTATGGCAATAATGATATTTGTATAGGTGCAACAAGGCGTAAAAGCTATTGCGCATTTGATACTAATAAATATGCGGCAAAGATGTTGCAAGCACTGGGTAATCCCGATAATACCCGTGAAAAATATCCTGACTCTGTTAAAGTGATGAGGAGAGTATTGGCATCTGCGGAGGATGGTAGTATTACAATGGCATTTGTAGGTCAGCTTGGAAATGCAAGTGATTTGTTGGATTCTCCCAAAGATGAAATCAGTGCATTGACCGGCGTTGAGTTGGTCGGAAAAAAAGTGAAAAAGTTTGTTATTATGGGCGGACTTTTTAGAGAAGACAATGAGAAGATATTGTTTGGCGGCACAGAATATGGTGCTGAATATAACATAGTGTGCGATATTAAATCCGCACAAAACGTTGTGACAAAATGCCCTGTAGAAATCGTATTCAGTGATTTTAAGGTGGGATACCAGATTCACACAGGTGGAAAGCTTTTGACACAAAATGATATGACAAATCCTGTTACATTTGCATATACCGTATTTCAAAATTCTCCAAGAGAATCTTGGGATCTGCTTGCGGTATGGTATGCAGCATTGGGCTGTGACGATTTTTTATTGCTTTCAAGTAAAGGAATCGTCGAAATAGCAGATGATGGAGAAACGACTTTTACCGAGTCTGAATACGGTAAACATTATTATTTGAGAATAAACAACGATATAGAATATATAGTTGAAAAAATAGATAGTACTTTGCAATAAAAGGAGATATATTGGTATTATGAAGATATTCATAGTTGGCAGTATTAATATGGATCTGGTTATAAATGCTCCATTTATGCCTGAAAACGGTATGACTATAGGCGGCAGTAATTTTATGACAAATCCCGGTGGAAAGGGAGCTAACCAAGCTGTTGCTGTATCTAAACTCGGAGGAAACAGCTATATGGTTGGCGCAGTTGGAGAAGCATTTGGAGTAGAATTGAAGAGCACATTGAACAATTACGGTGTAAATACTGAATTTGTTAAAGAGTATCCTAATACTTCGAGTGGTATAGCGATTATAGTGGTGGTTGACGGTGACAATCGCATTATTCTTGATGCAGGATCAAATAATCTTGTAGATAAAGAATTGATTGATAATGCTTTGTCGCATGCATCTGAAGGGGATTACCTTATATGCCAATTAGAGATACCCCAAGAATCTGTCAGATATGCTCTCAAAAAAGCTAAAGGGTTGAAGATGGTGACTGTACTAAACCCAGCCCCTGCTGTCAATTTGATAGATGGTATTTTAGAAAATGTTGATATTTTCAACACAAATCAATCTGAAACAGAGTTTTATACGGGAATATATCCGAAGGACGAAAAAACGCAAATAGAAGCCGCTCATAAGCTCAATGATATGGGTGTTTCCACGGTATTGATTACATTGGGTGCACAAGGATCATGTGCTATCAGTAGTGGTAATTACTATAAGGTTAACGGATATCAGGTAAATGCAATAGATACTACAGCAGCCGGAGACACTTATATAGGAGCTTTTGTTGCTAAGCTGAGCGAAGGATTATCCTTGACTGAAGCAATGGATTATGCATCAAAGGCATCTGCACTGACGGTAACAAAGCAGGGAGCGCAACAGGCGATTCCATATAAAAATGAAGTAGATAAATTTTAATATACAAGTGGTGAAATTATGAAGATTTTTATTGATACAGCTAATGTAACAGAAATTAGAGAGGCGAATGAACTTGGAGTTATTTCAGGCGTTACTACTAATCCAACTCTCATTGCAAAAGAAGGTAGAGTATTTGAGAATGTTGTTAGAGAGATAACACAAATAGTGGATGGGCCTATCTCTGCAGAAGTGATTTCTCTCGAAGCAGGGCAGATGGTTGATGAAGCTCTTGAGTTGGCAAAAATACACGAAAATATCGTTATTAAGATACCTATGTGTTCAGAAGGTCTTAAGGCGACAAAAAAACTCTCAAGTCTTGGTATCAAAACCAACGTAACGTTAATTTTCTCTCCCTCACAAGCTCTTTTGGCAGCGAGAGCAGGTGCAACATATGTTAGTCCGTTTGTGGGAAGACTAAATGATATTTCTTCGGATGGAAATGGTTTAATATCTCAAATAGCTCAGATTTTTGATATTCATTCTATTGATACCGAAATTATCGCTGCAAGCATAAGAAGTCCTGAGGATGCGATTGCGGCTGCCGCAAACGGAGCACATATTGCAACAATACCCTATAAAACAATAATTCAAATGATAAATCACCCATTAACCGATCTTGGAATTGAACGATTCCTTAAGGATTGGGAGAGTATGAAAAAATAATTAGAATTTAATTACAAAATAATTATATTACACATAAAAACAAAACCGCGCTTGAGGAAAACCGCTGGGGCGAATTTATTGCAACGCCACCGAATGTAGCTGCCAAAAGAACGCAAGAAGGAAAAATATGTCAACAGTAACACTTAAGCACATGTACAAGGTTTACGAAAATGCAGACAAAAAGGCTGCTATAATATTGACAATCCCCTAAAAAATGTTATAATTAGTATATAAATTTCTTTCAATAAGGAGAAAGCTATGGAAAGACAAAGATGGTATAAAGACATGGTCTTCTACCAGATATGGCCTCGTTCTTTCAAGGACGGCAACGGTGACGGTATGGGTGATCTTTATGGTGTTTATGAGAAACTCGATTACATAAAGTCACTTGGTTGTGACGGAATTTGGTTTTCACCTCTTTACCCCTCTCCCGGAGTTGACTGTGGGTATGATATTTCAGATTATTATAATATAGCTGAAGAATTTGGCGGTATGGATGCCTTTAAAAAGGTGCTCGACGGCGCACACAAGCGTGGAATGAAGGTTATTATGGACCTTGTTGTTAATCATACGAGTGATCAGCACGAATGGTTCCAAAAGAGCCGACAAAGAATTGATCCCTATACCGATTATTATATTTGGCGTCCTGCAAAGCCGGGCGGTAAGCTTCCTAATAATTGGGATTCTCTCTTTGAGGGCAAGGCTTGGGCGTGGGATGAGGTTCGTCGGGAATATTATATGCATCTTTTTGCAATTCAGCAGGCTGATCTTAATATGGATAATCCTCTTGTTCGAGAAGAAGTCAAGAAAATCCTTCGCTTTTGGCTTGATATGGGCGTTGACGGCTTTAGAGAGGACGTTATCACGTTTATTTCAAAGCCAGAAGGACTTCCTGATGACCGTCTTATGCCTGCCTCAAAAGGTATATTTATGTTTAACCACGGTCCCCACCTTCACGAATATCTTGAAGAATTTCATCGTGACGTATTTTCAAAATATGACTGTATGACACTTGCGGAATCTCCCTTGGTTACACCAAAAAAGGCTCTTGAATACATAGACGAGAATAATGATCCTGTTCTTGATATGTTTATTCAATTCTCAACACAAGAAGCTGATAGCTTTATGACGGATTATTATCATATGCCTTTTAATCTTCGCAAGCTAAAGCGATGCTATACAAAGTGGCAGAATCAGCTTGACGGCAAGGGTTGGAATATGCTTTACATCGAGAACCACGACCATCCCAGAATGGTTTCTCGTTACGGTAGCGAAAAATTCCAAAAAGAGAGTGCTATGATGCTTGCAGTATCATACCTTTTCCAAAAGGGTACGCCGTTTATTTATCAGGGACAGGAGATCGGTATGACTAACTGGTACCCAAGTGATCCTGAAATGTATGAAGACGTTCAAACGCGTTGGCAGTATAATAACGTTGCTACAAACAAATCTCCCGAAAAGCGTCTTCAAAGATTGTGGAACGGCTCGCGTGACTCTGCTCGTACTCCTGTTCAGTGGAGCTCAGAAGAGAACGCAGGATTTACAACGGGCACACCATGGTTCTACGTTAATGAAAATTATAAAGAGATCAATGTTGCCGATCAGGAAAAGGATGAAAACTCCGTTTTGAATTTCTACCGCTATGCTATAAAGCTTCGTAAGAGCTTGTCAAGTGTTAGACACGGTGATTATAAGGAATACGGCAAATTATCATCTTCTTTCTATACGTATTCCCGTGAGGACGATAAAGAAAAAATTCTTGTTGTATGTTCTTTCACTGAAAAAACGAAGAAATGGAACATTCCTGCAGGATTTGATCTTGCAGATGCCGAGCTTTTGATTTCTAACTATGATAATCTTGACGGAACAACGCTCAAACCCTATGAAGCAAGAGTTTACAGATGGAAAAAGTAACTTAATATTAAAAACACCCTCAAATTTGAGGGTGTTTTTGTTAGTAGATTAGCGATTCAAATTCATACAATGCTTCTCTTACAAAGCGGGGATACTTCTTCTTAAGGACTTTGTCTTTCCATTCATTTCTTCCCTGAATGCGAGTGAATATTGCGTTTGTGAGATCTTCTTTATTCTCGTTCTGTGTGGGTTTAATATCGTTTAATTCAATCACAATGGGATCGCTACCGATTTTAACTACGATATCGTTAGTTACTATGTCGCGGAATTTGATGGTCATTTCTCGTTCTTCCGAAAGAAGCCCGTAAGAATCTTTTGAAGGTGTTATTGTAAGACGAAGAGAATTGCCATCTTCTTTGAGTTCAAATGTGGTTATAGCACTCTTACCATTTGTATAATCCATAGTTTCGCCATCGTCTTCATATAACTCATAACATCCATTTCCGCGCCAAATGTGAATTTCAAGCGGTTGATCAAGAGATAGGTCATTCGTACGATCGTTTTTATACATCGGAATAATAGCGCCCTCGGGAGCAAGAACGGGAATACTGTTAATATCGCGATGCATGGTTACCCAGCTATCACCGTTATAGATTCTACCGTTGAATATATCTGTCCAGCGTCCTTTGGGAAGCCAAACGTCTACTTTAGAGAGGTTTGTGCGCTTATCCATCGGCTTAGTGATGGGGGCAACGAGAAGCTGACCACCGAAAATATATTGATTTTTTACTCCATAAGCCTCGAGGTAATCGTATTTATAGTACATCGGCATGCATATTGGCTCACCGTATTTATGAGTGCGATAGTTGGCACTATAAAGATAGGGAATGAGCTTATGGCGCAATCTTAAGAAATCCTCAGATACCTTATTTACCGCCCAACAGCGTTTCCACGGCTCTTTGCCCATAAAATCGGAATTCGACGAATGTAGGCGATTTATGGGGCTGAAAACGCCAAGCTGCAGCCAACGAAGATATAGCTCATCATCTTGAATACCTTTGGCATGCCCACCTATATCGTGGCTCCACCAGGTGTAACCCGCATTAGCTGCGCAGTTTGTGAAATATGGTTGAAAATCAAGACTTTTCCACGTTGCATGTGTATCACCCGAAAATCCAAGAGGATAACGGTGACTTCCAAGACCTGCATAACGCGAGAGGATCATCGGGCGTTTGCCGTTTCTTGCGGAGTCAAGATAATGATAATGGTTGAGAGCCCAAAGAGGATCAAGCCCTGGGATTTTGGTTTTTGTACCTTGTTGCCAGTCAATCCACCAAAAATCCACACCTTCTTCTTCAAGTGGGTGATGAAGCACTTCAAAATATGCTTTCATGAATTTGGGGTCTGTTACATCAAAGGGAATGATCTCTTTATTTTTGGGATTTTTTCCAAGAGACTTACATATTTCTTCATATTGATTCTCAAAGAATCGAATGCCTTGAGAGGGGTGGATGTTCAAAGGAACCTTAAAGCCCTTCTCATGCAACCAGGATAGAAGCTCTTTGTGGTCAGGGAAAAGCTCGGTGTTCCAAGAATATCCCGTCCAACCTTGCATTAAATAGTAGTATATTGCTTCTTGTAAGCATTTGGGCTTTTCGCATCTTGCTTCTTCGCCAAAGCGTTTAATAACGTCTGTCCAGTGCCAGTCCATATCAATGGTGGCAACTGTAATTGGTATTTCCTTATCGATGAATTTTTGCATCAAGCTGCGATATTCCTCTTGCGTATACGCTCTATATCTGCTCCACCAGTTACCAAGAGCATATTTGGGAATAAGGGGAACTTCACCGGTGAGCTTGAAGAAATCCTGCAGTTGCTCAATGGGGTTATTGTATCCTGCAAACCAATATATATCTTTGCATTTTTTTCTTGGCGAAAGGGAACCGTCGGGATTTACGACTAAGCTCTTGCTATCGTCCATAACGGATGTACCATCATATCCAACAACACCATTTTCAAGCTTCACTGCGCCATTTGCCATATCGAGCGTTCTTGCAGTGCCGGGGAGCATATGTTTGGCAAAATTAGTTACTTTTCCGGTTTTGCCATCCACGTCAAAAGTAAAAGCACTTGTACAAACTGTAATGATATTATTTGATTCTTTAATTATATAATCAGTCTTGCAAAAATCCCTGTTTTGCACCGTTTGAGTAGGAAGATCGCAAAAAGCACCTTTTTCAGTTCTCAAAAGGCGGGGAGTTAATAAAGATATGCGAAGATCGTTTTGCTCGTAAATAATCATATTATTGCTCCTTTTATAAGAGTGCTACGCAATAAAATTTTATCATACTTTTATAGCTTTGTCAACGAGGATATTTATGTTGACAATTTGTTTTACAGTTGATATAATTTAGTTAAACAGGGGGTGATAATATGGCAAAAATCTGTTTTAGAACTTCAAAAAAATGGAATACGACTAAGGTAACGCAGTATAATGCTGAGGAAACTCATAACGAAAGCATAACACTTAAGAATTGTGATGATGGAGGGCTTTCTTTTGATTTTGATACAGAAAAATACGACCATTTGCAGTTCGAAAATGAAAATGGCGAAAAAGCATTGAAGGTATATCCGGGTAGATTATCCATTGGTGTTGAATATAAGAAAAATGATAATCTAAAAAGGGAAGCAACTTATCTCTTTTGCAAAGGTAATAATAGAACGGGCAGAGTTGATAATTATGTGATCAAGGACGAAAAAAATCTTTCTCATCGCCAGGATAAGAGCAAGAAAATAAGCGTTTTTGTGCCTTCCAGCTATGATGATACACCGCATGATATTCTTTATTTTTTTGATGCGCAAAATCTCTTTGGTTCGGCAGGAGATTATACGGAGAACGGAGATCCCTATGGCTCGTGGCAGATTGATGTGGTAATTTCGGCGCTTCACCGTCAATACAAAAAAAATATCATAGTAGTTGGTATTGATAACGCAGATAAATACAGAGATAAAGAATTGTTTATGGATCCTGCTTCGTTTGGAAAGCTTGCACCCTTGGCTACCGCTTTGCCTGACGAGGATTACTCTCACGGTCATCTTGACGGACTAGCTGATTTCATAATAAACACCCTGCATCCATTTATTAAAGAAAAATACTGTGTAAGCGATAATAACATTGGAATTGGTGGCTCGTCCATGGGGGGAATTGCTTCATTTTATTGTGGCTTAAGAAATGTGGAGTTTTATAAATATATCCTGTCTTATTCTCCTGCATTTGCACTTTATGAAATGAGTGCTTTTGATAATTGGTTCACGAAAAATCAATTTAATGAGTATAAAGATAGTTTACCCAAGATTCACATTTATTGCGGTGAGGGCGATCCGCTCGAAAGACTGCTTGTGGGTACTTCCAGAGATATGAAACCGTTGCTTGTAAAATACGGCTATCCTGAAAACAAGGTGTTTGAAACCTATGATTTGGAGAAGCCTCATAACGAGGAATCGTGGAGACTTATATTGCCGCAGAGCTTTGAATACCTATTATAAGATAAAAGACGAGGCGTTGCCTCGGCTTTTTAGTCCATATATAAGCACTTACCATATATTGAGGTTTGATTTTGCTCGGTCAGCATGTTATAATTTATGAGGGGATAGCTATTCCCGTAATAAATTATGGAGGTATAACAGATGAAAAAACTGTTAGCATTTGTATTGACATTAATGATGCTTTCATCTTTGTTTGTTATAAGCGCATCTGCCGCCACAACACATAAGGTGGTGTCGGGAGATACGATGTGGAAGATCGCTGTAAAATATCAGGTTGGACTGAGTGAGATTAAGAGCGCGAACTCCCATATATCAAATCCCAATCTGATCTATCCGGGACAGATATTGAATATTCCAACCACTGACTCCTCAGTGTTAAGCTTTGAAAAGGAAGTTGTAAGACTTGTTAACGAAATAAGAGTTCAGAATGGACTGAAGGAGCTTACATATGATTGGGAGCTGAGCCGTGTTGCGCGCATCAAATCGCAGGATATGAAGGATAACAAATACTTTTCACATACGAGCCCCATCTACGGCTCACCCTTTCAGATGATGAAGAGCTTTGGAATAACATATAGAAGCGCGGGCGAGAATATTGCGAGAGGTCAGACTACGCCACAAGCAGTTGTAAATGCGTGGATGAACTCTTCGGGCCACCGCGCTAATATTTTGAATACTTCATTTACTCATATAGGAGTTGGATATGTATCTAACGGAAACTATTGGACGCAGATGTTTATAGGAAAATAAACCTATAAGGAAGATAATAGAAACATATTGAGATAAATATGCATAATATGTAATTGACTGAATTTTGCGAGGTTGATTATGTATTATAGAGTCAATTCAAATAATGTTTTTGATATTATAAGTCGGGTGCCCGATGCAGTAGTCCTGGTGCATGGAAGCAAAGAGTTTCCCAAAATTGAGGGCATCGTAAAATTTTACCAAAGAGTAAAGGGTGTTATAGTTTTTGCACAAGTATCGGGCCTGCCCGTATCCGCAGAAAAATGCGGAAATGATATTTTTGCTTTCCATATTCATAGCGGTCCATCGTGTACGGGCAATGCCAACGATTCTTTTGCCGATGCAGGAACTCACTATAACCCTACCGATTGTCCACACCCATATCATTCGGGTGATATGCCACCATTATTTTCTGCAAACGGAAATGCATATCTTGCTTTTTTAACCGATAGATTTACCGC
>CAZLIB010000030.1:0-10287 GCA_964559465.1 uncultured Lachnospiraceae bacterium | reverse complement strand
ATGTTGTCAACAACTGTGGAGATACCAATAGAAACCTTTGCATAGTATTCATTATTAAGTGTGGTAACAATACTTGTTGCCATTTTTTCGATTTCACGGCGATCAGTTCCGGGCTTGATATCCTTAACAAGAACAACGTCCTGTTCACCAACGCTTATTACGTAATCCTTAGATTTATCCGGGAACATATTCTGAAGCATCTCAAAGGGCATCATATCTGTTCTGCCATAGAACTTAACGAGGAAGACGATGCGTACCTCTTCAGTATTGAAGTGGAGTTCCTTGCTCTTGATATAAATATCACTGGGAAGAATGTTATCAAGAATAATATTCTTGATAAATGAGCCCTTATCATATTTTTCATCATAAAGGTTTTTAATATTTGCAAAGGACACAACAAGGATCTTGGCAATTTTTTCAGCCATTTTGTCCTCTCCTTCAACAAATACAAAGTACTCGGATCTCAATCCCGCTGTAATAGGATTATATGTATTACCAAGCAAAGTAAATAATTTGGCAGAATATGAAATTTCCTCTGCTACACCCTGTCGTACTTCACCTATCTTTGTAAGCTCTGAACAAGCTACAACTACACCGTTTTCGTCAACCACGCCGATAATGCGATCAACGGCATCCTTCATCTGATGAACTACGCCCTGAAATAATCTGTTAGACATAAATAAAACCTCTCATTTGTAAGATTAAAAGTTTTTGTACATACTATACTATATCATACAACACTTTTTGTTATTTTTCAATAGGTTTTTTGATATTTTCTCTAATTTTTTAAAATTTTTTTGTGCTTTTTAGTGTAAAGCACTGTGAATATGCACAATCAACACAGTTCAAACTCATAAACAAGGGATGAGAGCGCCATAATTGCCGCAGTTTCAGCTCTCAATATTCTCTTTCCAAGTCCGATCATTAAAAATCCGGATTGCTCGGCACGTACCGCTTCCTCGGGAGAAAAGCCACCCTCGCTTCCTATTATTACCGATATATCAGAAAGTGAAGTAGTATCTCTAAGTTCTTTCACAACACACCCCATAGGTTTTGTCCCATGGCCTTCATAGCAAAAAAGAATTGCATCAGAATATGAAGCAAGCTCCAGCATTTTATCAAAGCTTACCGTAGGATTAATTTTGGGAATAAGTCCTCTGCCACACTGTTTGGCAGCCTCAAGAGCAATCTTATTTCTACGCTCGGTCTTCTTTTGTTCGGCATCGGGTTTTACCTTTGCGATGCAACGCTCGCTCTCAAACGGAGTAACATCAAATACACCGCACTCAACCGATTTTTGAATTATAAAATCAAGCTTTTCTCCCTTTGGGAGCGCCTGATAGAGATGAATCCTGATGGGCAACTCAACGTCAGAAATATATTTATTTATAATTACTGCTTTAACGTAAGTATCATTAAATTCCTGAAGCACGCAATCATACTCATATTTTTCCTTATCTGAAACGGTAATATGCTCCCCCACCGCCATCCTTAACGACCTGGAAATGTGATGAGCATCATCGCCAATAATAGAAATGGTATTTCCTTCATCATCAATCTGATTTTTATCCACAAAAAACTTTGGCATCTATATCTCCTTTGTACACGTTGGGGTGTTTTTTCTTCATTATTCAATTATACTATATATGTACCGTTTTGTCAAAGGGTTTCGTCAAAAAGAAAGACACAAGTTTCCTCGTGTCTTTCGAATAATATCAATTTATGATTATTATGCCTTAAAAACTTCTGCAGCACTCTTTGCAAGACCTGCGATACCCTGAATTTCAGAAGGAATAATGATTGTGTTGGACTCGCCCTTAGCAGCCTCAGACAAGGAGTCAAGGCTCTTAATTGTAAGATATTCCTTAGTGGGCTCAGAAGCATTGATCATCTTGATACCTTCTGCCTTAGCCTGTTCCACCTGAAGGATAGCTTCAGCTTCACCTTCTGCTTCACAGATCATGGCTTCTCTTCTTGCTTCAGCGGCAAGGATAGTTGCCTGCTTTTCACCTTCTGCCTGAAGGATAGCTGCCTGCTTGATACCCTCTGCCTCAAGAATAGCAGCTTTTCTCTTACCTTCTGCACGAATGATTGTTTCGCGGCGTTCACGCTCTGCAATCATCTGCTTTTCCATAGCATCTCTAAGATCATTATCGCTGATGATGATGTCCTTAAGTTCTACACGAGTAACTCTAACACCCCAAGAGTCAGTTGCCTCGTCAAGGATTGTTCTCATTTTGGAGTTGATATACTCTCTGGAAGTGAGCAATGTATCGAGCTCAAGCTCACCAACAAGGTTACGAAGTGTTGTATCTGTAATATGTCTGATAGCCTTAAGAGGATCAGCATGTCCATAAACGAAGAGCTTACAGTCAGTAACCTGGAAGAATACTACCGTATCAATATTCATAATAACGTTATCTTTTGTGATAACGGGCTGAAGAGGAGAGTCCATGACCTGTTCCTTAAGGTCTACTCTTCTTGCGGGTCTTTCAACGAAAGGAAGCTTGATATGTAAGCCTGTGTGCCATGTTCTGGAATAAACACCAAGTCTTTCCATAACAACAGCCTTTGATTGAGGAACGATTCTAAGGTTTGAGAGAACCAATACGATCACTACCAACAAACCGAGTATAAGCCAAATAATTGCGTCTGTCATAATATTTTCCCTCCTACCTTATTTTTCTCTCTTACAAACGAGCTTAACACCCTCAACGCCTGTAACAACAACGATTGTGCCCTGCTCAATATAATCATTTTGATCAACGGAACGTGCGCTCCAGATAGAGCCCTTAAGATTTACAAGGCCCTTAACATTGATATTGGAAATATCTTCAACAACAAGACATCTTTCACCAATGAGTGCTTTAAGATTTGTCTTACCCTTCTTGAGCTTGTTGTGGTTAAGCTTAGATCCAAGCTTATAGGGAATCAAGAAGAAGAAGTAAACAACTACTGCAGCAAGCACCTGAATCAATAAGCATTCTACAATATTGTCAGAATGATAGAACGAAGCTCCAAGGCCCGCAATGCAGGAAACGGGAAGCAATATTACGTAATAGTGCTCAACCTTAATAGCAAGCACGATTGATGCGATCAATAATGCACCCCACACAATAGTAAATACATAATCAATCATACATTTTTCTCCTCTTTTTTATGTAATTATAGATTTTGAATAACCGGATGAGCTTATAATACCGACATTCGTAAAAAACGAACGCCCAAATCGGGAAAACAAGCACAACTCCACCTATTCAATATTATGTGTCACATTATAGTAACACATTTTAAGAATTATGTCAATAAGTTTTTTCGTTATTTTTTATAAAATTTTACATTTTTTCAAAAAAACTTGTTTATTTTAAGTTATTATGTTATAATAGCTTTAATTGATAAAACCGAATCGGTTTTTATATATAGTTATGCATTTTTGGGAGGAACTATGGATACTAATGAAATAAATTCTCAAATTGAACGCCCCCCCGTTTCCAATAAATCCTCATCAACGCTAATGGATGCGTTTGATCTGGTTGTTAAGGCGTTTATATTTGGTCTTATAATACTCACATTTTTATTTAAGACCTGCACTGTTATTGGCGGTTCAATGAACACCACACTAAACAATGGCGACAAAATTATAATAAGTAATATCTTCTATTCACCTAAGGAAAATGACATCATAGTTTTTCACGAAACGGAAAATTTAAACGAGCCCGTCGTAAAGCGTGTTATTGCCACAGGCAATAAATGGGTCAAAATAGATTTCGATAAGTGCATTTTATACGTATCAAACGATGATATCTTTGACGAATCCGATATGGTTGATGAGTCCGAATATGCTTATTTTGACACCGGAAAATATAATATGACAGGTACGCTTGAAATCTACGTCCCCGATGGATTCTTATTTGTTATGGGTGACAACAGAAATAATTCTACCGACAGCAGATCGGATAAAATAGGGCTCGTTGATGAAAGAAGCGTGCTCGGTAAGGTCTTATTTAGATTTTACCCATTTGATGATTTTACATTTCTGAACTAATATCGATTACCAAAGGAGAAAAATTACTATGCCATCAGAACAGATCCAATGGTTCCCCGGTCACATGGCGAAAACCCGCCGAATGATTACCGAAAATTTAAAAAATGTTGATGTTGTTATAGAAATTCTTGATGCAAGAATCCCTAAAAGCTCACGCAATCCTGAAATTGCCATAATGACGGCGCAAAAGCCGACCATTCTTCTTTTAAACAAAGCAACCCTTGCAGACCCCGCTATGACCCAAAAATGGTGCGAATACTATTCAAACAGTAATACTATCTGTATAACCACCGACTGCGTAAGCGGATTGGGAATAAACAAAATCCGCGACGCTGTAAATGAAGTTCTTGCGGAAAAAATTCAAAGATATGAAGCAAAAGGAATGACAGGCAGAAAGCTCAAAGCTATGATAGTCGGTATTCCCAACGTAGGTAAATCCTCCCTTATTAATAAAATATGCGGAAGCAAAAAGGCGAAGGTGGAAAATCGCCCGGGCGTTACCGTTGACAAGCAGTGGGTTGCGACCAATATCGGTCTTGACCTTATGGATATGCCGGGGGTTCTCTGGCCCAAGTTCGATGACAGGATCATAGGTGAAAATCTTGCTCTCACAGGTGCGATAAAGGACAAGATCCTTGACATTGAAACCCTTGCTATTGTTCTCTGCTCCAGATTGAGAAGATACTATCCCGAGCTTCTTGCACAAAGATATAAGCTTGGTGATATGAAAAATTACGAAAATTATACCGATCTCGAGCTTTTTGAAGCGATTGGTAAAAAGCGCGGATTTCTTATCAGCGGCGGCGAGATCGACTATGAAAGAACCGCCAATATGCTCCTCGAGGAGTTCAGAAGCGCCAAGATCGGAAAAATCACTCTTGATAGAATTTAGAGGTTACAATGCTTGAATATACTTTGGAACAATCCTTGCTCGACAAGGGTTATACATATATTTGCGGAGTCGACGAGGCGGGACGGGGGCCGCTTTGCGGTCCTGTAGTAGCGGCAGCTTGTATTTTGCCTATAGGCATTTATATAGAGGGCCTTAACGACTCAAAAAAGCTTACGCCCAAAAAACGCAAGCAGGTTTTTGAAAAGATAATCGAGAACGCAGTTGCTTATTGTATAGCTGAAGCAAGTGTTGAAGAAATCAATGAAATGAATATTCTTGAGGCTGATATGCTAGCTATGCGCAGAGCTGTTGAGGGCTTGCAAATTAAAGCAGATTTTGCTTTGATAGACGGCAACATAAGCCGTGGTTTTTCAATTCCCACGATGACGGTCATCAAAGGTGACGCAATAAGTCCAAGCATAGCTGCTGCCTCAATTCTTGCCAAAGTCACACGTGACGAGATGTGTGAGCAGATGGATGAGGATTATCCGCAATACGGAATAGCAAAACACAAGGGCTATGGAACAAAGCAGCATATGGATGCCTTGCGCGAATTTGGGCCTTCCCCGATACACAGAAAAAAATTCATCAGATTTTTGGACGAAAAATAGTTATGAGAAACACCACTGAAGTCGGCAGATACGGAGAAAGCGTTGCCTGCTTTTATCTTCAAAGCAATAAATACAAGATACTTGAGCAGAATTATTATGCTTCTCACAACGAAATTGACATTATCGCCGAAAACAAAAAATATATTATCTTTGTCGAGGTAAAAACAAGATCGCTTCGCAATGAGCATGATCTTTCATTTGGTTCTCCCGCTATGGCAGTAACTGCATCAAAGCAAAAACGTACGCTTGCAGCAGCACAGGCATATCTTTGTGAGCATCCAACAAACAAATCTCCTCGTGTTGACGTCATCGAGGTTTACCTTTCCAAATCAAAGGACGGTTCGCCCGCCGATGTCTTAAAAATAAATCATATAGAGGACGCTTTTGGTAATTAGCACATGAGATTATTTGATTTACACTGCGATACAGCTACACGACTTCTCGCAGAAAAGCAAGAAATTTATGATAATCCGTTTCACATATCCCTAAAAAAAGCTGAATATATCGAAAATTACGCTCAGGTCATGGCTATTTGGACAGAACACAAATTAACTGATGCCGAGGGCTATGCTCGTTTTTTTGAGGTTGCCGATAATCTCAAAAAGGAGATTTCAAAAAACCATAGCAGGGCTGCAATTTCGCAGAATTTTGGTGATATACGCAATACCATTGATGCGCATAAGGTCGCTATGATACTTGCGGTCGAGGATGCACGAATAGTAGAAAACGACCTTTCTCGCCTTGATGTATTATATACACACGGTGTAAGATTGCTTACTTTAAATTGGTACGGAGAAACTTGCATCGGAGGTGCGCACAATACCGATGTCGGACTTTCTGATTTCGGTATTCAAGTAGTTAAAAGGTGCTTTGATGTCGGTATTATTCCCGATGTTTCGCACAGCTCCTTCGAGGGTACCAAAATGGTACTGCAGCTTGCGAATGAGGCATCAAAGCCGATAGTTGCAACGCACTCCGATTCTTATACGGTTAATCCTCACAAAAGAAACCTCAAGGACGAGGATTTTATCGCAATTTCAAGGCTTTCGGGGCTTGTAGGCATTAATCTCTGCCCTTCCCACCTCTCATCAAAGGATCACGCAGACATAAATGATATAATGAAACATATCGAGCACTATCTCTCGCTTGGCGGCGAAAATACTGTTGCTATGGGCGGCGATCTTGACGGTGCAGATCTTCCCATTGGATTTTCAGGCATAGCAGACATATACAAAATCGCCGATGAAATGCAACGACTTAATTATTCAACCGAATTAACAGAAAAAATAATGTATAAAAATGCATTTGGTTTTTTCAAAAACAATCTATAGCCGAAGAGAGCCGAACTAATAAGGCTTTGGTTGGCATAAATTTTCCCATCCGTCAGAGAAATTTTCTCCGAATATTCGCATATTCTTTCATAAATTTTCTTTGGCTGAAAAAATTTCTGCTAAACCAAAGCTGCGCAGCACCTCTCGGCGAATAGATTTTTGATGATTTTTGCCGAATAACGACGAAGCAAGGTAAGACCTTGCAAGGCGGTATACGCGCGAAAAGCGCGAAAATATATCGTCGCGAGGCTTATTGGTTCGGCTCTATTCGGCTATAGGAGATCCCTATGAAGTTTTACAGTACAAGAGATGAAAAGAAAACCAAATATGCCTCGGCTCAGGTCATAAAGCAAGGACTTGCCGATGACGGCGGTCTTTTCGTGCCGGAATCGATACCCGTTATCTCTGAGCAAGAGATAGCGTCGTTCGCTATGCTTTCATATCCCGAGCTTGCAGCGAAAATACTTGGCTTGTTTTTGACTGACTACACCGCCGATGAGTTGCTTGAGGATTGTGTAAACGCCTATTCCAAGGCATCCTTTCCCGACGGTCCTTGTCGACTTGTAAGGCTCAACGAAAACACTTATTCCCTTGAGCTTTGGCACGGTCCGACTTGCGCATTTAAGGATATGGCACTTCAGATTATGCCCCGCCTTCTCTCGCAGGCATTGAAGAAAACGGGTGAAATCAAAAAAGCACTGATCCTTACAGCAACCTCGGGAGATACCGGAAAAGCAGCTCTTGAGGGTTATAAAGATGTTGATCAAATAGCAATTTGTGTATTTTACCCCCAAAACGGTGTTAGTACAATTCAGGAATTACAAATGGTAACGCAAAGCGGAAATAACGTAAACGTTTGTGCGGTTGAAGGCAATTTTGACAACATTCAAATGGGTGTCAAACAAATATTCAACGATAAATCCATCACGCATGAGCTTGAAAAAAAAGGATACTTCCTTTCAAGCGCCAATTCAATAAATTTCGGACGTCTTGCACCGCAGATAGTGTATTATTTTAAAGCATATTGCGATTTGCTCAACAATCAAGAAATAAGTCTTGGCGAAAAAATAAACGTTTGCGTTCCCACGGGAAATTTCGGCAATATTCTCGTAGCTTATATGGCCAAGGAAATGGGTTTACCAATCAATAAGCTCATTTGCGCATCAAATTCCAATAATATATTAACCGATTTCTTGAATACAGGACGATACGACAGAAACCGCGACTTTCATCTCACTATATCGCCTTCCATGGATATACTGATTTCTAGCAATCTCGAGCGTCTGCTCTACTTTGTCAGCGATGCAACTCAAACGCTTGAATATATGAAGATGCTCTCCTCAAAGGGATATTATCAAATAAATGATGAAATCAAGCGCAAAATTGATGAGAATTTCATCGGATATTTTGCTGATGAAGCTCAGACAGCTGAAACAATAGCTGGTTTCTATAGCCGTGATGATTATCTTATGGATACTCACACAGCAGTTGCATTTTCGGCTCTTGAAAGCTATAGAAAAGAGCATTTAGATACTACCAAAACGGTTGTTGCTTCTACTGCAAGTCCTTATAAATTTGCTCAAAATGTATACCGTTCAATATATGATGACGATTCACACAACGATTTAGAAATTCTTAATGAGCTTTCATCAGCAACGGGCACCCTCATCCCGACTCCTTTGCTGAATCTTGATAAAAAGGAAGTTCGATTCACCGCCGTAACAACACCCGATAATATGTATGACGAGGTTTTAAGATTTATAAACAAATAAAGCATACCTCTTGCGAGATATGCCTATTTGGTATTTTATTCAGTTCTGTTCTTAAAGGTAGTGCAAAGCGTTTCTCTGCTAACCTCTGCCTGATTAGGTCCAACCTTAATGTGTCCTGCACAGCACTGACCGTCACCGTGATGATACTGGCAAGTAACCACGTCACATGTGATTCCGTGAATCACATTTTTGGGTGAACCACAGCTCTTTTTCTCGTTATTCATACAATACTCCATTCTGCCTTAAGGCGTATAAACTTGAGAGATCTCTCTCGAATTTATTATTGACCTTTTCAGATTACTTATTCAAACGAAAGGAATTTATAATGTCTTTATACGTTATTTCCGACCTTCATCTTTCTACCGACGAAACCACGAATAAATCGATGGAAAAGTTCGGGACAAAGTGGAAGGATTATCACAAAAAGATTGAAAAAAATTTCAAAGCCATAATAAACGATGACGACACCGTAATAATCCCCGGAGACATCTCCTGGGCTATGACTCTTGATGAAGCAAGATCGGATTTTAAGTTTTTAGATTCCCTGCCCGGCACGAAGATAATCGGTAAGGGTAATCACGACTTCTGGTGGTCAACTGCCACAAAGATAAACGGATTTTTTGAAGAAAATGATATCAAGTCGATAAAGCTTTTACATAATAACGCATATCTTCTTGAGGATTGCATCATTTGCGGCTCGCGCGGCTGGTTTTATGACGAAAAGCAACAAAAAACTGTTGGCGACGTTGATTATGAAAAAATAGTGGCACGCGAGGCACAACGCCTTGAAATAAGTGTCCGTGAAGCGATAAAAATCAAAGAGGAAAATCCCGATTTGCCTATATTGGTATTTTTGCATTTTCCGCCCGTATACGCAGATTCCGTTTGCGATCCCATATTGGACGTCTTAAAGAAATATGATCTAAATAACTGTTATTACGGACACATCCATAACAATTATTCAATTCCCCGCCAATTTAATTTTGACGGAATAACCTTTACAATGGTTGCGGCTGACTATCTTAATTTTGTGCCGATGCCCATTTTTCTTTGATTTTTAGCGATTTTGCAAAAAAATCTTGACAATTTGTTATTAATTATATATAATAAACGATGTATGTATAAAAATCTTGGAGGATTTACAAAATGAAATTGATTAAAAACGAAAAAATTGCAGGTAGCCAGGTCGAGCTCCACTTCTCTGTTGAGCAGTCTGTTTTTGAGGCAGCTTGCGAACGTGCTTACAAAAAGGAAGTTGGCAAGATCAATATTCCCGGCTTCAGAAAAGGCAAAGCTCCCAGAGCTATGATCGAAAAAATGTATGGCAAGGGCTTCTTCTATGACACAGCTCTTAACGATATTCTTCCCGAAGCTTACGAGTCCGCTATTAAAGAAGCAGGTATCGAGCCCGTTGCACAGCCCGAAATAGACGTTCTCTCTCTTGACGAAAACGGCGTTGTATTCACTGCTAAGGTGTTCGTTAAGCCCGACGTTAAGATCGAAGGCTATTTCGGTATCGAGGTAACAAAGGAGGTTGCTCCCGTTACTGATGAAGAAGTAAACAAGGAGCTTGAGCTCGTTAGAGAAAGAAACAGCCGTGAGCTTGATGCTAACGACCGCCCCGCAGAGCTTGGTG
>CAZLIB010000029.1:9480-10474 GCA_964559465.1 uncultured Lachnospiraceae bacterium | reverse complement strand
AACAAAACTTTTCTACGCACCTCGCTTGCGAGGTCGTAGGGTTATTCATAGGGGGGTCTTTGTCAATAGTCCGAAGAAGATAATGCAAGCATTATCTTCAGGGGAGCAAAAAAACGGAAACGGAGCCCAATCGGACTCCGTTTTTGTTTTGTCACTTCTTTGATTTTAACCAAATATCCTCATCATTAACATTCAGTCTCTCGCAGAGAGGTTCTGACTGCAAACTTTTACGTTTTGCGTTAGAAAATCACCATCGTAAGACGGGCAAGTAAAATTTGTTGCCACATCGCATCGCGATTGGCGCGAAATCAGGGGGGGCTTTTATATAATTAACCTTGACAAATCAGTCATTTTTATATATAATGAGAGAAAATTAAATTTTCGAGGAATTTATATATGAATAATGATATCTATTTGACCGAATTTTACAATAAATGTGATGAAGATGGGCGCCTGTTGACTCGTTACGGCGCCATTGAATTTATTACGACAATGAAATATATTGAAAAATATCTGCAAAAGGGAATGAGAATTATCGAAATTGGTGCAGCTACAGGGAGATACAGCCATACATTAGCGAGAATGGGCTATGAGGTGGATGCAGTTGAGCTTTTGGAGCATAATATTGATATTTTCAGGAAAAACACTTCTAAAGGTGAAAAAATATCAATTACACAGGCAAATGCGATGGATCTTTCCTCTTTTGAAGATGAAAGATATGACATCACCTTGCTTCTCGGCCCTATGTATCATCTATACACAGAGAAAGATAAGCTGAAGGCTCTTTCCGAGGCAATTCGCGTTACCAAAAAGGGTGGAATTGTGTTTGCTGCATACTGCATGGGTGATGCAAGCGTTCTTCAATATGGATTTGGACGCGGTATCATAAAGGAGCTTATTGAAAAATGCATGCTCAATCCCGAAACGTTTGACACTTTCTCAAATCCGTGGGATATTTTTGAGCTTCATCGAAAAGAGGATATAGATCAGTTGC
>CAZLIB010000029.1:0-9470 GCA_964559465.1 uncultured Lachnospiraceae bacterium | reverse complement strand
TTTTGATGTTGAACAGCTGCATTTTATTGCAACTGACGGTTACTCTAATCACATACGTGAAAAATTGGATGAGATGAACGAGGAAACATACGAGATTTTTATTAAGTACCATCTTGCAACGTGCGAGCGTCAGGATTTGATTGGTTATTCTAATCATACGCTTGATATTTTTAAAAAGAATTAGCAAAAAGCACCGCAAAAGCGGTGCTTTTTCTTTAATTTTTAATAAAGATTAAAAATAATATTGAAAAATGAAAAGTTTTATGATATAATGCTAAAAGATGCGATAAAATCGTGAAAAAAATATCAATATATAAAAAACAAATACAAAAAACAGTAGAATGGAGAAAAAATATGTCTGAAATAAAGAGAATTGGTGTTTTGACAGGTGGAGGAGATTGCTCCGGTCTTAACGCTGTTGTAAGAGCTGTAACGCTCACTGCTATAAACAAATACGGTTGTGAGGTCATCGGCTTTAAGAAGGGCTATGCAGGCCTTTATTTCAACAACTATATGCAGCTTACTGCTGAAAATACTGAGCACATCTTGAATCAGGGTGGTACTATCCTTAAAAACTCAAATAAGGATAACCTTTTCAACTATGCTTACCGTGATGAAAACGGAAACATTCAGCACAAGGACGTCAGCGACGTTGCTATTCAAAATCTTAAAGACCTTCATATCGACGCTCTCGTAGTTATCGGTGGTGACGGAACCCTTACAAGCGCTCGTGACTTTGCAAGAAAGGGTGTTCGAGTAATCGGTGTTCCAAAAACGATAGATAATGACGTTTCCTATGCAGATATTACTTTTGGATTTACAACTGCTCTCGGCGTAATCTGTGATGCGGTTGACAGAGTTAGAACTACTGCGTTTTCACACGATAGAGTTCAGATCCTTGAGGTTATGGGCAGACACTGTGGTTGGCTTGCACTTGAGGGCGGTCTTTCAGGCGGTGCTGATATTATTCTTTTGCCCGAGATTCCCTATGATATAAACAAAATCGTCGAGGTTATCAAGGATCGTGACGCTAAAGGACTTAACGATACAGTTATCGTTGTTTCCGAGGGTGCAAAGCCCAAGGACGGCGACGTAGTTATCAAGAAGATCGTTGCTGACAGTGCTGATACTGTTCGTCTTGGCGGTATTGGAGATCAGCTTGCTTCTCAGCTTGAAGAATTGCTTGGCGGCAAGGAGGTTCGCGCGACGAATATCGGTCATACTCAGCGCGGCGGTGAGACCTGTCAGTATGACAGAAGCCTTTGCACAAAGCTCGGTTCCCTTGCTGTAGATGCACTTTTCGATGGCAAGAGCGGTGAAATGGTTACGATTTACAACGCGACTCCTCAGACCGTTTCGCTTGAAAAAGTGCTTGGAAGCGGTGCAACGGGCGAAACAAGTAAGGGCGGCAGCCACAACGTTGATCCCAATGGCTTCGTAGTGAAAATTGCCCGCAACACAGGCATATCATTCGGTGACTAAAATTAGAGCAAAACCTCCTATGGTATAATTGAACCGTAGGAGGTTTTTGTTATGGTATTGAACGTAAGATTTTTTGCTTTCCATTTTTTATTTAGAGGATAATCCTCCTCTCAATGAATATTTGCAACCGAGGGTTGCTGGGACTGCAAGCTTTTACGGTTTGTAGCTCAAACGAATTGACATACTCTATATTTTGTGGTATAATTCAGGCAATAAAATCGGTATAAACAAAGTTTATTGAATATAAGTACTTAAGGATGGATGATATGACACAGGAGCATTTTTTTAGTAATGCAAAATGGGTTGGCGCCGCGCTCAGAACAGAGAAAACGTTTTCTGTATTGCGCGGATGCTTTGAGGCAGATTGCTTTAAACGCGTAACACTCAATGTTTTGGGTTTGGGCTTTTTTAAGTGCTATATAAACGGTATATGTATCAATCCTGATACCTTTCTGCCGCTTTCCTCTGACTACGAGGCATCATGCGATCCCGAGGGGCAGATCTTGTCGGGACATAGGATATATGTTCCGGAATTTGATATTACGCCCTTTGTACATGCGGGGGAAAACGTAATTGCCGTTCAGTATGGAGGTGGTTGGTATACCTTATCTGAACGTTCGTTTGGCTTGCCAAAGGCAATCTACCGTATCGTCGTTGAGGGAGAAGATACAAAGTCTTATATTTCCGACGAAAACTGCCGTATTGGAAAGAGTTTGATTGAGGATTATGAGTTTGTTAGCAGTGAGCATCAAAGCTACGCGGAGTTTGTTGATTGCTTTGGATTGAACTTTGATGACAGTTCTTGGGAACATGCTATATGCGTTGAACCTCTCGAGACGGAGTATTGTCAAACAGATTGCCCGGCGGACTCTCTTGTAGAGAAGCTTTCCTTAAGGCGGGTAGGTTACGGTGCACGAGGCGTTATTTACGATTGCGGTCAGAATACCGTGGGATATCCCGTGCTTGAGCTTCACGCAAAGCAAGGGGAAAGAGTGGAGGTTTATTTTTCTGAGAAGATGACGTCTGATGAAAGGATGGACGAGAGTCATTCTCACGGGCAATGCTTTTCTGTGATTGGAGATGGCAAGACCCGACTGGCTCAACCGGAATTTACGTGGTATGGCTTCCGTTACATTGAGGTGGTGGGGAATGCTACGCCAAAATGTGTCAAGGTGGTTCATGCAGATATTACAGTTTCATCTTCGTTTGAATGTGACAGTGAAACAATAAATTGGATATACGATACGTTTCTGCATACCATGCTTTGCAATATGCACACAGGACACCCATCGGACTGTCCGCATTTGGAAAGGCGAGGATATACCGGAGACGGTCAGTTGACCTGCCATGCCGCTTTATCGGTTCTTGAAGCAAAGGTATTCTATGAAAAGTGGCTTCAGGATATTGCAGACGGTCAGGATAAATTGAGCGGTCACGTTCAGTATACTGCTCCGTTTTTGTACAGCGGTGGAGGTCCCGGCGGTTGGGGATGTGCCATTGTAGAGGTGCCGTATCAGTTGTACAAGCACTTTGGCGATAAACAAGTTCTTGTAAGGTATTACGATAATATGCATAGATATATTGACTACCTTGAGGAGCATTCCGAGTTTGGTCTGGTTACAAGCGATGAGAAGGGATATTGGTGCTTGGGAGATTGGTGCGGTCCAAATATTTTATACCCTGATAAAGATATTACGTTTGCCGAACAGCAGGTTATGATCCCTGCACCAATGGTTAATACTTATTTTATGGTCAAATCATTGCGCAGAATGTGCGAAATTGCTCGAATTATTGGAAGAGATGAGGATATTGCCGAATTGAGCAGAAAGGCAGATATTCGCGCAAAAGCAATACAATCCGCTTATTTCAATACATTTGACGGCAATTTTGTGATGAATGTGCAGGGGGCAAATGCCTATGCTGTTGATTTGGGGTTGGGAAACGAAAACACCTATTTCAATATGGTAAGCTATTATCAAAAACTCGGAAATTACGATACGGGCATATTTGCTACTGATATTTTAACACGCGTTTTGTTTGAGCGCGGAGATGCCGAGCTGGCAGTGGATCTGATTATTGGAAATGGAGCTCACGGCTTTGAAAATTGGCGCCGTAGTGGTGCTACAACTTTCCACGAATATTGGGATAGCAATCGCAGTCGCTCACATAATCACCCAATGTTCGGCGCTATTGTAGCATATTTTTTTGAATATCTTTTGGGGATTCGTCAAAGTCCCAATACCTATGGTTATTCATCGATCATTATTGAGCCGCAGGCAGTTTCAAGATTTGGATATATGCGTGGGAAAATGCAGATTCCAAGAGGTATTATTTCTGTAGGCTATGAAAAAGCGAACGGGCAGACATGCTTTAAAGTAGATATCCCCCATGGTGTTAAGGCGGTATTTCGTTATAACAATCAGGAATATGTCCTTTCAGAAGGGGAAAATCAGATCGAATTTTAAACGCAAAACAAAAAACAGAGTACATTGGCATTTTGTTCGCCAATGTACTCTGTTTTTATTTTGAATGATTATTTGATATCGAAATCGTAAATTCCAAAGCCATCATCAGTGCTGAGAAGCTTAAGGGTGAGATTGATAACAACATCGCCAACCGTAACCTGGCAATCCGCCTCATAAACGTTGCCGCCAAGGGCTTCATCGTGATAAGAAACACGCAAATCGGAAATTTCTCCAATTTGAATTTCCTGAGAAAAGTCAAGATTTTGAATTTTTTCATTACTCTCGATCTTTTCCATAACATTTTCGGGTGTAAGGGGGGAATCGGGGTGAATGAGCTCCTCTGCCTTTTCCACGGAAGGATCTTCCATAAGAACAACGAAGTCATTTGTGAAATCCGCAACCTTTTCGGCTTCACTTGTTGCTTCGTTTACCAGTGAGTTAATAAATGCGCAGGATGAAAGTGCGACGAGTACACAAAGTGATAAAAGTGTGATTTTAAGTAATGCTTTCATATTTTTCTCCATTTTATTTTACATAATGTATTCTTTTCTTATCGTATTGATCGCGCGGTTCGGGCTCTTCTGCGGGATGACCGATCCAAATTATATTAAGCGGTATCCATTTATCCTTGAGATCAAGGATTTCTTGAACTCTTTTTACGGCTCTTTTCTGTGGGTGGATACCACACCATACCGCGCCAAGACCAAGGTCAGTAACGGTTAGAAGTATGTTTTCGGTAGCTGCAGAGCAATCCTGTATCCAATATTCACTTAACTGAACGGGAAGAGCCCGAGAGAGGTTGCCACAAACAATGATTGCGAGGGGCGCATTCATTTTTGTAAAACGACTTGCGTTACGAAGCTCGGTAAGCTTTTCGGGAGAGGTTACCACAAAGAATTCCCACGGGCAACGGTTACAAGCGCTTGGACCACTCATTGCGGAGTGAAGAAGCTCTTCTGTTTGTAATTCGCTTATCGCTTCATTGGTGAATTTTCTCACACTGCGTCTCTTAAGCAACACTTCCTTTAATTCCATGGATTATCACTTCCTTCTATATATCTATTTTTAATATATCATAAATCGTTTTAGTTGTCAATCAAAATTATTTTTGAGTGTATATCAAATTTTGATTTGTCGCGCAGTTAGTTAATGTGGAATCAGGGGGAATTTTAAGGGAATTCCTCCTATACCCCCCAAACCTTTTTATTAAAAGACCTTTTATAACAAATTCCGCTCAAAGCGCGTAGCTCGCATCTGTGCGCTCGCTACTGATGTTTTTGTTCGTTTGCGAACAAAAACCGCACTTTGCTACTGCTAAACGCAGCCATTTTGCTTTGATTGTGTCTATAATTTGGGTAGCAAATCTTAGATTTTCGACAGGGGAGAAAATCGTTATGTGTTGCAACAACGGAAAGCTGTATACAACACGATTTGCGCGAAATCTCAACAAAAAAGTCCTTTTAAAAAGTTTTTGGTTCTTTTTTCAAAAAGAACATTATCCTTTTCTAAACTAACTTCTCGATAAACCCCAATTTATATGATCATTTCAAATCATTTCAAGTTGACAAGGCGCCATATGTATGATAAAATATTTGTATACTTAATTTTGAGGAGGATATGATGAAAACTAAACTCAGTCCTAAATTTTGGTTGGCGCTTACGCTTTTCAGTCTTGTCGGACAGATTGCGTGGGTTATCGAAAATATGTACCTTAACGTATTTATTTACGATATGTTTCGCGCTGACGCAGACGATATTTCAACAATGGTTGCCGCAAGCGCCGTTGCTGCGACCTTGACAACTATATTTATTGGTGCTCTCTCCGATAGAGTTGGCAAAAGAAAGATCTTTATTTGTGGAGGCTATATTCTTTGGGGTATTTCCATTTTGGGATTTGCTCTTGTAAGAACCGATATAATCGAGCCTCTCGTTCCCGCAACCGTAAGCGTTGCAACGGTGGGAATATCGCTTGTTATTATTCTTGACTGTCTTATGACCTTCTTTGGATCATCTGCAAACGATGCTGCTTTCAATGCTTGGCTTACGGACTCCACTGACGATACGAACCGCGGAAGTGCAGAGGGAATCAATGCTATGATGCCCCTTGTAGCTATTCTCGTGGTTTTTGGTGGATTTATGTTTATTCCCAAGGAGGGCAACGATGCTTACTGGCCCACGGTATTCACAATTATAGGTGTAAGCGTTCTTGTTATCGGTATAATCGGTTTCTTTATCATCAAAGACCCCGATATTACCCCAAGCGAAACGGGATATCTTAGAAATATCGTTCACGGATTTTTGCCCTCGACGGTGAAAAATAACGTTTCACTTTATATTTATCTTCTTTGCTTTATAGTTTTTAATATCTCTATTCAGATATTCATGCCCTATCTTATTTTGTACTATGAAAAATCACTTCAAATGGCTGATTACGTGCTTATTATGGCGCCTGCCATCGTGATTGCATCAATAGTAACTGCATTTTGGGGTAAGGTTTACGATAAAAAGGGCTTTAATTTCTCCTGTGCTATGTCACTTTTGTGGCTTGCGCTTGGATATATCGTGCTCTTCATTTTCAAAAGCACCGCGCTTGTATTTATCGGCTCACTTCTTATGATGAGTGGATATCTTTCAGGCATGGCAGTGTTTGGTGCAAAGGTACGCGATCTTACACCTGCCGGAAAATCGGGTATGTTCCAGGGTGTCAGAATCTTCTCACAGGTTCTTGTTCCTGGCGTCATCGGTCCAAAGATCGGCTCTTGGATTCTTCGCAATGCCGATATGATAACCAACTCCGACGGTACACAGTCCTTTATTCCCAATGAAAATATCTTCCTTGGCGCACTTATTGCCGAGGTAGTGGCTGTTGCCATTATTCTTGCTTGCAACAAGATTTTGAACAAAAAAGCTCAACAAATTGAGGTATAAAATGGCTAAAAAAGTATTTAAATTAAATAAAAATCTTACAACTCCGTTTGAGAGTGACACGACCTCAAGCTGGAACGAATACCCCCGTCCAAGCTTTAAGAGAGATTCATATCTTTGCCTTAACGGCGAGTGGAATTTGACGGTCGTTTCTAAAAACAGACTCGGCAAAAGAGAGAATCTTGGAAAGATCAACGTTCCTTTTACACCCGAAACAAGACTCTCTGGTATCAATCGAGATAAAAAAGACGGCGAGATTTACATTTACAGAAAAGAAGTGGAATTTCCTGCTGATTTTATCAAAGATAGAATAATTCTTAATTTTGGTGCGGTTGATCAAGTTTGCACCGTGCTTGTAAATAGAGAATTTGTTTGTAAGCACATTGGCGGATATTTGCCATTCAGCGTAGATATCACCAATCATCTTCGCAAGGGCAAAAATATTATTGATGTTGAGGTTATTGATGATCTTGACAAAGAGCTTGCATACGGAAAGCAGAGAAAGGATCGCGGCGGTATGTGGTACACACCCACAAGCGGCATCTGGCAGACCGTTTGGTGCGAAAGCGTTCCTACCGATTATATTAAGGGTGTAAGAGTTACACCAAATCTTTGCGGTGCGCATTTTGATATTGACGCGCCCGATGGTGAAAAGATACTCACGCTTGATGGCAAGGAATATAGATTTGGGGGTAATTCTATTGATATTACTATTGAAAATGCGGTAAACTGGACACCCGATCACCCCCACCTTTATTATTACACACTTCAGTACGGTGAAGATAAGATCGAATCTTATTTCGCTTGCAGAACTGTTAGCATTGAGGAGAAAAACGGAAAATCATTTATTTGTCTTAACGGCAAGCCCATTCTTTGTCACGGACTTCTCGACCAGGGCTATTTCAGTGATGGAATCTATCTTCCTGCAACACCCAAGGGATTTGAAAATGATATTCTCACGATGAAAGAGCTTGGCTTCAATATGCTTCGTAAGCACATCAAGATCGAGCCACAACTCTTCTATTATTACTGTGATAAATACGGTATGCTTGTATTTCAGGATATGGTCAATAGCGGCAAATATCATTATTTTGTTGATACGATTTTGCCAAACGTTGGTATCAAAAGATGGCGCAATCGAGGAGCAACAAAGGCACGCAAGGCAACCTTTGCAAGAGAATCAAGAGAGACTATCGATCTTCTTTATAACCACCCATCAGTAATTTATTATACGATATTCAACGAGGGCTGGGGACAGTTTGACGCTGATAGAAACTACCTTGAGCTGAAAGAATATGACCCCACTCGCGTTTACGACGCAACGTCTGGCTGGTTCTGGGAAAAGCACAGCGACGTACATAGCGAGCATATCTATATGAGAGCGCTTAAGCTTAAGGCAAGACAGGGAAGACCTCTCATTCTTTCCGAGTTCGGAGGATATTCCTGCAAGCTCCCCGAGCACTCCTTCAATCTTGGAAACACCTATGGCTATAGTGAAAACAACGGTCTTGCCGACTTTGAAAAGAAATTTATCAAGCTCTATGACGAGCAGGTTATTCCTCATATCAAGAGTCAAGGACTTTGCGGACTTGTTTATACGCAGGTCAGCGACGTTGAGGATGAAACCAACGGACTTTTCACCTATGACCGTCAGCTTCTCAAGGTCAACGTGGACACGATAAAAGAAATGTCAAACCGACTTTACAAGGCGTTTGAAGAAATAACCAAATAAAAAATCAAGCTCCCTTTCAAGAGGGAGCTTTTTTTGATAAATTGGGATTTATAGGGGAGATAGAAAAGTTAGTTTGCGTCCGTCATTCAGCAAAACTAATATCCCGACAAATCAAAATTTGAAGAATTTTCATCAAATCCTGATAAAATATTGACTTTTCTAAAAATCTGTTTTATAATGTAAAGTGATAAATTTTGCTTTGCTATTGCAAGAAAGGATGACTATTATGGCAGAATTTTTAAGTGCTAATGACAAGAGAACGTGCTATTGCGCGCATCTCACGGAAGAATATATAGGCAAGGACGTTTGCGTGATGGGTTGGGTTCAGCGTCAGCGTGACCTTGGCGCGCTCATTTTCATCGACCTTCGCGACAGAACAGGTATCGTTCAGCTTGCATTCGACGACAAGACCGACAGGGAGATATTTGACAAGGCATTCTCCTGCCGTGCGGAGTATGTGGTTTGCGCTCACGGTACTGTAAGATACAGAGGAGAGGGAGCAATAAACCCCAATCTCCCCACGGGTATGCTTGAGGTCTACGTTAAGGAGTTCAAGATCCTCTCCATAGCTCAAACACCTCCTTTTGAAGTAAACGACGCTAAAAAGGTTAAGGACGAAACAGCACTTAAGTATCGTTACGTTGACCTTCGCCGTCCCGAGCTTCAAAGAAATATCAAAATGCGCCACGACATCGCTCGTATCGCGCGTGAATATTACTATGAAAACGGATTTTACGAGATAGAAACACCTATGATGATCAAACCCACGCCCGAGGGCGCGCGCGACTACATCGTTCCTTCCCGTATCCACAAGGGCAGCTTCTATGCGCTTCCTCAGTCACCACAGATCTATAAGCAGTTGCTTA
>CAZLIB010000028.1:8887-10507 GCA_964559465.1 uncultured Lachnospiraceae bacterium | reverse complement strand
ATGCGAGGTGCTTGAGTGTCAACCGGGTGATATTTTGGAATATGAAGGGGAGTGATACTATGAAAAAATACTTAAAGCTTACAGTGATATTTGCGCTTATATTTTCATGCTTAATAGGTGCTTGCTTGCCGGCGTATGCACTGGCGGGATGGGGAGAAATGGATGAAAGAACAGGAAACGCGTCTCTATTATCGGCTTTTATTATGTTTATATTCTTTTGGCCTTTGATTTTGATAGACCTTATAGCAGGTATATTACTATATTTTACAACGGGTGTAGTATCTTACAGTTCTCCGTTGTTTAGTTCTATTCTGGGAGAAATAAACAGTTTTTTAATAGATTTATTTTGTTATATATTTAATTTATTAGATTGGTTTTAATGGTTGGACAATATTATTCTAATACTCACCACATTGAATGCTGTGAATGCGGCGCGGTGGGAACCGATACGGCTCACCACGTAACCAAGGCGAGTGAAATAGTGAACGGAAAGGCATTTTGTATAGAATGTGGATATATGGTAACGGGAATAGGTGGGTTTATTCCAATAATCCATAATAATATTACCCAATTCACTCTCAACGGCTCATACATTTTGCCGAACGGAATTATAGTCCTCGTCGATGCGGACGTTGATGCGTACCTCGACGGCACGCTCGTGTTCTATGATAGAAACAATTTGCCTGTGACAGAATGAAAATGAAAAAATACATAGCAACAAAATCCCCTTGCGAGAGGAATCGCAAGGGGATTGTTTTTATACGTCAATATCCTTAATATACTCGCTACCGTGCTCGGCAATAAACTTTTTTCGGGCAGGAAGGTCATCACCGAGGAGCGTTTCAAACATTACTTCCGTGAGATACGGATCTGCAGGGTCAACAGAAATAAGTCGGCGCGTTTCGGGATTCATAGTGGTTTCCCACATCATATCGGGTTCGTTTTCACCAAGACCCTTTGAACGCTGAATAGTATATTTTGTATTGCCAAGCTTTTTAAGAATATCTGCCTTTTCAAACTCGTCGAATGCAAAGTATGTCTTGTCCTTCGTCGTGATCTCAAACAAGGGAGTTTCGGCGATAAATACTTTGTGCTCCTTAAGAAGTGTGGGAAGAAGGCGATAGAATAGAGTAAGAAGAAGTGTTCTGATCTGGAAGCCGTCCTCATCGGCGTCGGTACAAAGAATGATCTTTGACCATTTAAGGTCGTTGAGGTCAAATGGATCAATGTTGCCCTTGATCTTGCCCTTGATCTCAACACCGCAGCCGATAACGCGAAGAAGGTCAGTAATGATCTCGCTCTTGAATATCTTTTCATAGGAGCTCTTAAGACAGTTAAGAGTCTTACCGCGAACAGGGATGATCGCCTGGAATTCCGCGTTTCTGCCAAGCTTACAGGAGGTCAGAGCAGAGTCGCCCTCAACGATATAAAGCTCACGCACGTTGGGGTCTTTAGAGCGACAGTTAACAAACTTTTCGACCTTGTTTGAAAAGTCCATTTTACTTTTCAAGCTTTCCTTAAGCTGAATTCTCGTCTTTTCTGCCGTCTCACGCGAACGGCGATTAAGGAGAACCTGATTTGCAAATATCTCTGCCTCAACGGGATGCTCCATAAAGTATA
>CAZLIB010000028.1:0-8877 GCA_964559465.1 uncultured Lachnospiraceae bacterium | reverse complement strand
TGCCATCGCCTCATAAATAAAGGTATTTGTGATGGATTTCTTCGTCTGGTTCTCATACGAGGTCATCGTTGAGAAGCTGTTAATAACAAGGCACAAGCAATCCGAAACGTCAGAAAACTGAATCTTTGCCTCAGTCTTATTGTATTTGCCTGCATTTTTGATATATTTATCAAGCGCGTATACAAAGGCGATTTTTACCGCCTTGTCGGGAGATCCGCCGTGCTCGAGATAGCTTGAGTTGTGGTAGTATTCAAGCTTGTTTACTGTATTGGAAACGCAGAAAGAGAAATCCGCCTTGAGCTTGTATTCGTCCTTGTCGTTTCTGTCACGGCCCTGTGTTTCAAGATGCCAAAGCACAGGCTCAGTTGCTGCAGTTTCACCACACATTTCCTTGATATAATCGGAAATGCCGTGCTCGTATTTAAAGGACTTTTTGCTGAACTTTTTGCCGTCCTCTTCAACGTGAAGCTCAAACTCGATTCCCGAGTTGATAACTGCCTGACGGTGAAGTGTTTCCTCAAAAAACTCAACAGGAATATTTATATCGGTGAAAACATCAAGGTCCGGCTTCCAACGAATGACCGTTCCCGTTCGCTTTTCACCCTTGCTGAGCTCTCTTGTTTCAAGCTCGCTTACGGGTTCACCCTTTCTGAAATGAATGGAGTGAACACTGTTGCCGTCATAGGAATAGACGTCCATATATTCGGAGCTATACTGTGTAGCACACGCACCAAGACCGTTAAGACCAAGGGAATACTCGTAAGCAGAGTCCTCGTTATTGTTGTCATATTTACCGCCGGCATAAAGCTCACAGTAAATAAGATCCCAGTTCCATCTGCCCTCGGCTTCATTATAGCCAAGCGGAACACCGCGGCCGTGGTCGTCGACCTCGATGGAATGATCCTTAAATGCAGTAACCTTGATTACGTCGCCGTGACCCTCTCGCGCCTCGTCAACGGAGTTTGAAAGTATTTCAAAAAATGAATGCTCACAGCCCTCAAGACCGTCAGAACCAAATATTACGCCGGGGCGCATTCTTACGCGGTCAGCGCCCTTAAGAGCTTTAATACTTTGGTTGTCATATTGGGGAGTGGATTTTTTGCTTTTTGCCATTTTTATCTCCAATTTTTAAATAATCTGTACAATTAACATCATTATACCAAAAAAATCTAAGTTTGAAAAGGGTTTTTGCGAAAAAATATTGAAAATAAGAGTATTTTTCTATTGCAAAAAGGTATAAAAAAAGCTATAATATATAATAGGTGATTTTGTTTTTGGAGGTGGCTATGAACACGGTTGAACTCATAAAAAACAGAATAAAAAATGCAAGAGTTGCGGTGCTTGGCTTTGGTGTTTCAAACATCCCTCTTGTTGAGCTTTTGCTTGAATGTGGTAACGAGATAACCGTTCACGATAAAAACGGTATTGATAAGCTTGATGCCCGCGCAAAAGCCTTTGCGGAGCGCGGAGTAATATTTGTTACAGGTGAAAGTTATCTTGATGAAATAGATGCAGATATTATATTCCGTTCACCCGGAATCCGCCCGGATCATATGGGCATTGTAAAAGCCGTTGAGCGAGGTGCAGAGCTAACGTCTGAGATGGAGCTTTTCCTCGAACTTACACCTGCGCTTACACTTGGTGTTACGGGAAGCGACGGAAAGACCACTACTACCACTATTGCATATAAACTTCTCGAAAAGGAGTATGAAAACACAGATAGAAAAATTTATGTAGGCGGTAATATAGGAACTCCACTTCTTTCAAAGGTTGGCGAAATGACCGAGCGTGATATCTGTGTGCTTGAACTTTCGAGCTTTCAGCTTTTTACATCTAAAAAATCGCCCGATCGTGCGGTAATTACTAACCTTAGTCCCAACCACCTCGATTGGCATAAGGATATGGATGAATATATCGATGCAAAGAAAAATATTTACTTGCACGGATGCAAGCATCTCACAACCAATTTTGATAACGATAGCTGTATAGAGCTTCTTAAAGATTGTCCTTGCGAGGTAACGTTATTTTCTTCAAAAACAAACGAATATGATATGAGAACAAGAATACCGGAGCTGAAATCCGCTTTCACGCTTGAATACGGATTTATTTGGGAACTGATTAATAGAAGGTACCGTTTCAAAGAAAGATTGATCAATCTTTCCATACTTTCAACAGAGAGAATTTTGCTCCCGGGTACTCATAATATTGAAAATTATATGGCTGCGATATCATTGACAAACGGACTTGTTTCAAATGAAGCTGTAAGATGCGTTGCTTCGACCTTCAGGGGCGTTGAGCATCGGCTTGAATTTATTCGCGAGCTTGACGCTGTAAAATATTACAACAGTTCTATCGACTCAAGCCCCACGCGCACAGCAGCGGCGCTCTCAGCTTTGGAGAAGAAGCCGATCGTGATTTGTGGCGGTTATGATAAGAATATTCCGTTTGAGCCGCTCGCAATAGCTCTTGATAAAAAAGCCAAGGCGGTAATTCTGACAGGCGCAACTGCGGAGAAAATATATGATGCCATTCTGGCAGAAAAATCAAACGTGAAGGTGCATATTGAAAAGGACTTTGAAAAGGCAGTGCATTTATCAAGGAAAATAGCACAAAAAGACGATATAGTGCTTTTGTCACCCGCATGTGCAAGCTTTGACGCTTTCAAAAACTTTATGGAGCGCGGTGACAAATTCAAACAGATAGTAAATGATTTTAAATAGATTGGAGAATACTATGGAACTTAAAAAGCTTATAGTTGATCTTTCATCTCTTATGAGCATTGGCGGCTTTGAGAGATTTGAAAGAGAAAAGCTGCTTTCTATGATAGGTGGCGAATTTGACGATTGTTACCTTGATAATGTTGGAAATCAGATTTTCGTAAAGAAATGCGGCAGGGAAAACGCACCTAAAATTATGCTTGACGCTCATATGGACGAGATCGGTATGTACGTTACAGAAATACTTGACGGCGGTTTCCTTCGCGTTATCAATATCGGTGGCATCGATACGGGTATTTTGCAGGCAAGCGACGTTATAATTTATGGCAAGGATGAAAGACTTTTCGGCGTAATTGCTTCAACACCCCCACACCTTGCAAGCGGTGCAAATAAGGAGCTTCCCAAAATTGACGAGCTTCTTATAGATACCTGCTATACTAAGGAAGAGCTTGAGAGCAAGATAAGAGTTGGCACACCCGTTGGATTTGCACCCAAGTATACTGAAATGCTCGGAAATAAGATAATGGGTAAGAGCTTTGACGATAAGGCGTGCGCAGCGTGCGCTATTTACGCAACTGCAAATACACCCCATGAGGAGCTTGCAGGTGACGTCTACGTTATGCTTTCTTGCTGTGAAGAGGTAACGGATATGGTTGCTCCGGGTGCTTATGCGCTCAATCCCAACTATGCTATGAGCATTGACGTGAACCTTGGCAGAGTACCCGGCACTAAAAAGGAAGAAACGGTCGATATCGGCAAGGGTCCTTCTATTACAATTTCTGCTGTAACTGACAGAAAACTAACAAATATGCTTATTGATATTGCAAAAGAGAGGGAAATTGCACATCAGATTTCCGTTTCTCCCACACACACAGGCACGAATGCAGTTTCTATTCAACTCGCAAGAGAGGGTATTCCCACCGTTGACGTTGGGCTTCCTCTTGCAAGCATGCATACATATAACGAGATTATTTCCCTTGATGATGCAAAAACGCTTTGCGACCTTGTTTCAGCATTCATTAAGGATGAAGGAATAGCGAACGAATATGGCAAAGGAGGACTTGAAATATGAAAAGATACGGAACAGATCTTTTAGAATATCTTTGCCAGAAATTCGGTCCTACAGGCTTTGAAAACGAGGTTGCTGATGCGATAATCGAACAGCTTGGCGACGATTGCGATAAGGTCGTAAAGGATAGCTTTGGCAACGTTTATGCGGTTATCAACGGAGATGGACAAGCTCCTTGCGATAGAATTATGATCTCCTCACATATGGATGAGGTAGGATTTATGATAACCTCTATTGATGACGATGGCTACATAAAATTCGCTAATCTTGGCGGAATTGACCCCAAGGTGCTTTACGGCAAGCAGGTGACCCTTGGTAACGAAAATAAGAAAATAGACGGTGTTATCGCCGCAAAGGCGATCCACCACAAAAGACGCGAGGACAGATTTTCTGTAACACCTATCAAAGAAATGTATATCGACATCGGCGCTAAAGACGGCGACGAGGTAAGAGAATACGTTAACGTTGGCGACTTCGGTGTTTTTAATTCAGATTTCGTGTTCTTCGGCACAGATAATAAATATGTCAAGGGCAAGGCGATCGACGACAGGGCAGGCTGTTGCGCGATGATCGAGGTGATCAGAAGAATCAGAGAAGAGAATATTAAGCTTCCTTTTGACGTTTATTTCTGCTTTACGGTTCGTGAAGAGGTTGGACTTTCTGGTGCAAGAGTTGCCGCAGAAAGAGTAAAACCCAGCCGTGCTATCATTCTTGAAACGACTGCTATAGGAGATATAGCAGGCGCACCTGCACATAAGAGAGTTGCCGATGTTGGAAGTGGCGGAGTGGTTTCCCTTATGGACAGATCCACCATATACAATACCGAATTCGTTAACTTTACACTTGATACTGCTAAAAATAACGATATCAAGGCACAGGTCAAGAGATACGTTTCAGGTGGAAACGATGCAGGTCATATTCATAAATCAAGCAAGGGTGTAAAATGCGTTGCCATCTCAATGGGAACAAGATATCTTCACTCACCCGCATGTGTGGCAAGTATTGAGGATTATGAATCTATCAGAGAGCTTGTGTTTGCAATGCTCAAAAATATGAAAGCGGAGGTTTAAGCTATGTATAATACATTAAAACAGATCACACTTGTTCACGGCGTTTCTGGTAAGGAGCATCGTGTTGCAAATAAAATACAGGAAATGATTGCGCCTTATTGCGACGAGTCCCACATCGACGCACTTGGCAATCTTATTGCCGTTAAACACGGAAAAGGTGCAAATCCCAAAAAGGTAATGCTTTGCGGACATATGGACGAAATTGGTTTTATTGTTAACTTTGTTGAGGATAACGGCTTTGTTCGCGTTGCGCCCATCGGTGGTATTAACTGGGTAGCTTGTGCATTCGGTGAGGTGGTTTCCGAAAATGGCGTTCACGGTGTTCTCGTGCCCAATTCAGGTACAAAGGCATCTGATTTTGCGCCCGACCTTTTCTACATAGATATCGGTGCAGATAATAAGAAAAACGCCGAGAGAAAGGTAACGATTGGCGATACCTTCGTTCTTAAATCAAATATCAGCAAGCTTAATTCAAGCAGAGTTATCGGCAGGCCTCTTGATGATAGAGCAGGTTGCGGAATCGTTATTGAAATTGCAAAGAGAATTGCTACAGATCCCGTTGCTGATGACATTTACTATGTATTCAGCGTGCAGGAAGAGGTAGGCTGCCGCGGTTCTAAAACTGCAGCGTTTGCTGTAGCTCCCGATGTTTCTCTAGTATTTGACGTTACAGGAACAGGCGATACTGCAGGATCTAAACCTATGGCAGTTAAGCTTGGAGGCGGTGCTGCTATCAAGATCAAGGATATGTCTGTAATTTGCGATTCTGAGACTGTGGACAAGCTTTCCCGCATTGCCAAAGAAAAAGGAATTAAGAATCAGCTTGAGATACTTGCTTACGGCGGAACTGATACGTCATCAATTCAGATGACTGGCGCAGGATGCCGAGCAGGTGCGATCTCCATTCCTTCAAGATATATTCATTCAGGCGTTGAAATGATAGATATGAATGACTATAAAGCTTGCGTTGACCTTGCAGTTGAATTTATTAAGGAATAATTATATGGAATTTTCAAATAAGATTATAGAGCTTGTTGCTGATGCTGAAATCGCCCTCAAGGATACCTTTGCCGAAATTGATAGAGTATCGTTTAGTAATACTAAAAAGGTAATGAAAGCCTTTGCCGAGCATCGCGTAAGTGACGGTATGTTTACTTCTACAAGCGGTTACGGCTACGACGATAAGGGCAGGGACGTTCTTGACGAAATATGGGCGGACGTGTTCGGCTGCGAGGCGGCGCTTGTAAGACATTCTATAGTAAGTGGAACTCACGCGCTGACGATCGGTCTTTTCGGTATACTTCGTCCGGGTGATATTATGCTCTCTGTTGCAGGTAAGCCCTACGATACACTCGAAGAGGTTATCGGTATTGTGGGTGAAGCAGGAAACGGCTCTCTTAAGGATTTCGGCGTTGAATACAAGCAGATTGAGCTTAAGGATGACGGAACTTTTGATTTTGAAGCCGTTGGCAGAGAATTAAAGGTCAATGCTCAGAAGATAAAAATGGTATTTATCCAGCGCTCAAAGGGCTATCTCAATCGCAGAACACTTACAGTTGATGAAATAGGAGAAATGGCTCGCTTTGTCAAGTCAATTGCTCCCGAAACCTTCGTTGTGGTAGATAACTGTTACGGTGAATTTGTTGAAGAAACAGAACCTGTTGCTGTAGGAGCCGATCTTTGCATTGGCTCGCTTATAAAAAATCCCGGCGGAGGCATGGCTGAAACCGGTGGATATTTTGCAGGAACAAAGCGCGCAGTTGAGCTTGTAAGTTACCGTCTCACCTCCCCGGGAACAGGTGCTGAGGTAGGCGCTACTATAGGTCAGAACAAGAGCTTGTATAAGGGGCTTTTCTATGCTCCCCATACAACAGCACAAGCGCTTAAAACAGGCTATCTTGCGGCATATATATTTGAGAGAATGGGATACAATGCAGTTCCAAAATGGAACGAAAAGCGTTCAGATATTATTCAATCCGTCATCACGGGCGCCCCTGAGATACTTTGCGCATTCTGCCGCGGTATTCAGGCGGGCTCTCCTGTTGATGCCTTCGTAACACCTGAGCCTTGGGATATGCCAGGCTATACCGATAAGGTGATTATGGCGGCGGGGGCGTTTACACAGGGGTCATCAATAGAGCTTTCAGCAGACGGACCTATAAGACCCCCATACACCGTTTATTTCCAGGGAGGTCTTACCTATGAAAGCGGCAAGATAGGAATTATGAGCGCGGCACAGACAGTAATGGATCTGGAGTAAAAAATGAGAGAAATATATCTTGATAACAGTGCGACTACCCCTATTTGTAAAGAAGCGAAGAAGAAAATGCTTGAGGTGATGGAGTGCTATGGCAATCCGTCCTCACTTCATTCCAAGGGATTTGAAGCATCAAGAATTTTGTCAGATGCAAGAGCAAAAGTTCTCGCATCACTCTTTGTTCGCGGTGGTAAGGCAGAAAATCTTATATTTACGTCAAGCGGTACTGAGGCAGATAACCTTGCCCTTTTTGGCGTTGCTTATGCCAAGGCACGTCGCGCTAATAGAATAATTACGACCGATTCCGAGCATTCCGCAATAGAAAATTCTCTTAAAAAGCTTGAGGAAGACGGATTTGAGGTGGTGAGGCTTTCAACACAAAACGGTGTTATTGATATTGATGAATTCACATCGGTAATGAACAAAAACACCCTGCTTGTAACTATGATGTACGTCAATAATGAAACGGGAGCCCTCTACAATCTCAAGGAATGCTTCAGGATCGCGAAAGAGGTCAACCCTGACGTTGTAACACACACCGATGCAGTACAGGCGTATATGAAGCTTAAAATCGCTCCTGCGGAGCTTAAAGCTGATCTTATCAGTATAAGTGCGCATAAGATACACGGACCCAAGGGAGTTGGCGCGCTTTACATCAGCCCCGAAATAATAAAGAAAAAGCAGATAAAGCCAATAATCTACGGTGGCGGGCAGGAAAGTGCATTCAGATCAGGAACAGAAAATCTGATTGGAATAGCAGGCTTTGGCGCTGCGGCTGAAAGAAGCTTTAAAAACATTTCAAGTGATATAAGTGTAATGAAGAAATTGCGCGCGTATCTTCTTGATGAATTGAGCAAAATAAACGTAAAGATCAATTTGCCAAACGGTGAATGCGCTCCGCATATTGTTAACATCACTTTGCCATCTATTAAGAGCGAAACGATGCTTCATCATCTTTCAAGTAATGGGATATATGTTTCAAGCGGTTCTGCTTGCTCATCAAATTCGTCAAGTAAAAAGGTCAGCAGAGCTTTGCGTGGCTTTGGTCTTACTGACTTTGAAGCGGACTGTTCAATGAGAATCAGTCTATCACCCTTTAATACAAAAGATGATATCGATAATTGCATTCTCTCACTTAAAGAGGGAATTGATAAGCTTGTAAAAATACAAAAGCATTAAAAAATGACTGTTTCCGCTTGGAAACAGTCTTTTTTTATTTGTTTTTCTTAATTACTCTTGTAATAAGCTTGACAATTTCTACGATTGGAATAACAAGAATTGCAAGGATAATAGCAATACCGTATTCCATAATGCCGAGATTAACAAGGGAGAATGCATTTGCAAGAAAATCGATTTCAATAACCGCTGTTGTAAGAATGAAGGAAAGAATTCCCGCACCCCAAAGCCATAAGTTCTGAGAATTCATTTTGAAAATCGATCCGTGGAGTGAACGCATATTGAATGCGTGAAAGATCTCTGCCATGGAAAGTGTAAGAAATGCCATAGAAGTGCCAAGCATTTCTGCATTGTATGCGCCTGCGGCGATCGCTTCAGTGTGGTGAAGCTCTGAAAGAACGTCACGACCAATGAAATAAGAGATAAGTGTAATGATAGTGACAAGCACACCCTGATATACCACCGCACTTCCAAGACCGTCAGCGAAGATGCCTTCCTTGGAATCACGGGGAGCGCGCCTCATAATGTCACTTTCGGGCTTTTCCATACCGAGAGCAAGAGCGGGGAAGCAGTCTGTGATAAGGTTGA